>JAGYMT010000001.1 GCA_018400335.1 Kiritimatiellia bacterium
TTTGGGATCGTATTTCACGTTTCTCAATGAGCGCACCGGGAACTGCATTTTCGGGCGCGCGTTTTTGCGGGTGATGTCGTTGTAAATGGTCTCGGCCACGGACTGGATTTTGGCCGATGCCTGCTGCTTGGAAACGGCGGCGGGCGACGCCGCGGGCGTCGCTGCCGGCGTTTTCTTCTTTTGCACCGTCTTTTTCGATGTTGATCGTTTTGCCATTGTCTTCCTTCTCACAATTCGAGATGACTTCTTTCCAGCATCCCCTCCAGCTTGCTGACAACGGTCGCTTCCTGGCGGTCGTCGAGTTTGAGTATCTGTTTCAATCCGAGCGCGAGGTGCGGAAGATAGAGCACCATGTAATTACGCTTACGCTCGTGCTCCGCCTGTCTTCTCCGCCGGCTCAGAAAGACCGAAAGCCTGCGTCCGCATTCCTGCAGCGCGAATGTCATCTCCTTGATGATCTCGGGATAATGGGCTACGGCCTCCTTGCTTTCACTGGTGAAGGGCACCCACACGCTGGCCATGTGCACCATCACGATCATCGGGCCCAGGGGCATTGAACCGCGGGGCTGGGAAAGCCCGTAGTTTTTCCAGTTCACCGCAGTCGTCGCCTTGGTGATGGCGCAGGCGCCGGACATATGAAGCAGCGGCACCTTGTTGGCGAATCGCATCAGCCGCACGGGCTCCTCGGCTTTAAGGTCATCATTCTCGCCCGGCCGCGCATAGGCAATGCCCGCCTCAATCTGGAACGGGTTGCCGCGGTAGACTTCCGGGCCGCGCGTGATGGCGGTGTAGAACTCCGCCTGGATCTCCTTCTGCAGGCCCGCGACGATCTGTTCCTCGCCGATCGGCGCGAGGCAGTCAGTCGGCGGACGCATGAGCCTTGTTGCGCCGATGGAGGTGAAGAGCGACTCAGCTTCTCTGAGAGCCACCTGGGCGGGGCGCGCCTTGGGGTTCAGGCCGGCGCGCTCGCAGATTTCCTGCGCGGCGCGGTCGCTGACCCTGGAGAAGTCGTGGGAGAGCGCCGCCTTGAGAGTCTTCGACGACGAATCCTTCAGCATCTGCATCAGCATGCCCAGCTCGACCCCGTGCGGATGCGGTTTGATTTCCGACGGCTGGTCGGGTATCCTGGATGAGCCCCGTTTGAAGGTGATCCAGGGCGGTTCCGTCCCGCCGTTCGGCGCGTCGGCCCCGTTTGTATTTTCATTGTTCTGCGCGAGTATGACGCGATAGTGCAACTGAAGATGGGGGTTGATGATGGCGCACTGTTTCAGGTATTCGTCAACCGACAGTTTCCCCCGGACGTAAGCGGCTTCCATTTCCATGCTCACGCACGTGCCGTGCGGGCATTCGATCGGGTTTTCCGGCTGGCCGTCCCGGTCGTGCGGGTGGAACACGGGCTTCCAATCAAGTTCCTGGTCCTTGAGAATGGCGGGCTTGTTTGAGCGCGTGTCCATTTGGACTTCAATGTGATGGGCTGACTTGGCCTTGTTGATTTTTGACTGGATAACGGTGGACGTGCCCGTGGTAAGCTGGCCGTACATGCCCGCCGCGCTTATGCCTATTCCCTGCTGTCCCCGGGACATGCGCAGCCGGTGGAACTTGGAACCGTAGAGCAGCTTTGCGAATATTCTGGGTATCTGGGCGCGGACTATTCCCGGGCCGTTATCGAGCACGGTCACTCGAAAACGCCCGGGGCTGGTCTGCCTGATCTCGACGCTGATTTCAGGCAGAATTCCTGCCTCGTCACAGGCGTCAAGAGAGTTGTCAACGGCTTCCTTGATCGCGGTCAGGAGCGCCTTGCGCGGACTGTCGAATCCCAGCAGATGGCGGTTCTTGAGAAAGAACTCGGAGACTGATATCTCCCGCTGGTTCCTCGCCATCACATCGGATATTGAAGAAGCTTTTTTTTCTTTTGCCATAATAACTCCGGCTCTTTCTGTATCGTTGTAGGTGATAGATAGGTTTCCTCCTTCGCTGAGCCTACGGCGGACAAGTCCTCCTTCGCTGAGCCTACGGCGGACAAGTCAGGTTTCAGGTTTGTTCAATTGCCTGAGCCAAGCCTCCCGATCCCAAACCGCGATGTCTCTTCTTCCCCTCTGCTGCTGACACCTAACACCTAACACCTAACACCTAACACCTAACACCTGACACCTGACACCCGACTCATGTAGCAACGTCAAACTCCCCGCTACCCATAGAATTCGATAAAGAACCATAACTCCTACGGCATGTTCTTGAGCTTGCGCATGGTCCACGCTCCGCCGAGAAGCGCCATGAGCAGGCCTATGACCAGCCAGCGCTGCCACAGGCTGACGACCTTTGACTGCTCTTCTTCAATGGCCGCAATTCGAAGCGCGGATAGGCCATCGTTCATCTCGTTCAGGTCGCGGAAGAAAGAACCGCTGCCGGACCGGGCCAGGGTTTCGAGGACGTTCTCATTGATCGGGCGCGGGGCCGTTTCAAAGGAGTGGGGCAGAACGAAGAAGGAAATAGGGTCGCTTGTCGACTCTTCCTCGGTATCCCGCGCCGCCGCCGCCGCAGTGTAGTGGCCCGGGAGGTCCGGCGCGAAATCAATGGCGAATCCGCTGAAGCTCTCGCCGGAAGGGGTTATGATCTGCCTGGGGGTCATCGGGAAGGGCACTTCCCGCTCATCGGGAAACGTGATGCGAACCTCCACCACTTCTGGGGGCTTGTCGTCCGAATCGGGCGGTCTGGCGCTGAGCTCGACTTCCTCGCCGAGGAACAGGCTGTCACGGTCCGCGAACAGGTGCAATCGCTTTTTGTCAACTATATCGTCCTCGTCGGGGAGCATCCACGCGGTCAGTTGCGTCCAGAAACGCGGGTAAGGCTTGGTCTGAAGTGTTTCAGGAGATAGCTGCCAGCGCCAGAGCGAGTCGGTGAAAATGGCGGCCACCTTGCCTTCGCCGTAACGGTGGCTCAGAACCACAGGCTGGTTGCCCTGGGGCGTTTCCGCCTCGGCAAGCACCTGCGCGCCGAGCGAGGGCGTCGCATGCGGAAAGACGGAGAGAACCGAAGGCAGCTCATCCCAGGTGACGGCGTCGCCGGCGAAAGCGGGGTGGACGCGGGCTTCGGCGGTGATGCGGACCTGGAACGCCTCGGCCGATACATCAGATTCGAGCGGCTCAAAGGCGTGAGAAGTGACAGGCAGTATCTTGCGGAGCGACGTCTTGTTGAATCCGTCTTCACCCCATCCCTTGTTGCCGCCGAGAAGGATCAGGCTTCCGCCCGTCTCGACGAAGTTCACCAGGTTGTCCGCTCTCTGGTCCGTCAGCTCCGCGGCGTCCAAGTTGCCGAGAATGACCACCTTGAAGTTGGCCAGTTCGGACTCCGTCATGTTCGCCGTCACGTCGCCGGCAGGGGTCCCGTTTCTTGGCTGGCCGTCCGGGCCGATGAAGAATATGGTCGGGATCACGTCCTGGCTGGCTATGAGCGCCCGGCGAAGGAATTTGTATTCCCACCGCGGTACGCCCTCGACGTACAGAAGGCGGTTGCTGTCCTCCGCCACGTGCACGGAGACTATGAACTCGTTGTCATTGGTGTTTGCCTCACCCGGCAGCGGTGGCGCAAAGACGCGGTAATCGAACACTCCCGGAAGCGGATGTTCCAGCTTGAACACCACTTCCCTGGATCCGCCCTTTGGCGGAATCCGGGTGGGCGTCTCTTCTTCAAGGAGGCCGTCCTTGAAAAGCTGAACGGTGACGGGATGCGAGCCCGCGCCCTGCCCGTAGACAATCGCCTTGAGCTCGGTGGTCCAGTTCCGCGTGGCGCGGAGCGGTGTGGCCACTGCTTCAATTCGCAGGTCCGGCGGCAGCTCCCAATCGGTATCGTCTTCGAGACGCACGGTGTGAATGGGAAAGGGGGTAGGCGCGGAAGCCCATTCATCGAATGCCTCGCGGGTATCCAAACCGTCGCTCAACAGCAGGATGCCGGCAACATTCAGGCCCGTGTACCTGCCGGCAATTTCCTTAAGCGAATCCCTGAGCCTGGTCGCCGAACCGGTCGGGCTGAGAGAGTCCGCATCGGAAAGCTTCAAGCTCTGCCCGACCTTTGAGGCGAACGGCACCAGCTCGATGTCGCATTCCTGGCCCACGATGCTCGTCCACGGCATCTTGAGAGCCTCCCGTGCCGCGTCCCAACGATTGGCCGCCTCCTCGGTCGGCGCTATGGTCATGCTCCGGGATATATCGAACGCGATTACGAAGCGCGGCTTGAGGAGTTCCGTCACGACGTCCCGTTTGCCGGGCTGGAGCATGATCCAGAACAGGAGGATGACCGATAGAACGAACAGGAGTGAAAGCATCGCTGCGTCGCGCCGGTTCCGGATGAAGAGCCAGGCGCTGTAGAGTCCCGCTCCGGCCGTCGCCACGCTGACGGCGATGATCCAGGGTAGAGGGATTGAGTATTCGAAGAAGATCATGTTTCAGCCTTCCCCGCCGCGGCCGAAACCGCCGGCGAAGCGTGCCCGCTCAGCTTGCCCGAGCTCGTTATACCGAGCTGGCTGCTGAGGTTGGGCTTGTTGCGGAACAGCATGTTGGCGTAGTAGAACTCCATGCCTATCAGAACGGCTGCCAGCAGGAGCAGGTATTCTCCGTAGGTGCGTCCGATTCTGTGCTCCTTTATCGCCTGTTCGAGGGCCTCGCGGTCGGTCACCACGTTAAGATTGGACACTTTCAACAGGTCCCGGAGCCGGTCGGGCTCGATCGGCGTTAGATCCGATTCCTCCCGCGGAAAATTGACGGCAAGCGCGGGCTGGGCTGCGGCATCCCCGCTGCCGGACACCGAGTAGACGCCCGGCGCCATAAGCTCGGCGGTATAGGTGATCGCGCGGCCGGTCTGGATGGTGCTCCTGATGGGAACAGGCCGTGATTCGGGATCAAGAAGCGTTGAGTCCGCGTCGAAAGTGGGCAGCGCCTGGTTCAGGGCGAAGGAGTCGCTGCTCCAGACAAACGGCGGCTGAGCGCCAACTTTTGCGCTGTATTCCACGATCTGCATCATGAGCGGAAGGTAGTAGGGGGAAAGGGGAAAACTGCTCCATGCACGGTCGGCGGTGATGCTGAATATGAGGATGCTGCCCCGCCCGAAATTGCGCTGCAGCAGGAAAGGCCGCTCATCCCCGGCGGATATCAGCATGATGGCGTCTTCCGCAAGCGTGTCCCATGCAAGGCTTCGCTGAATGCTGAGCTGCGGGATGGCCAGGCTGTCGCGCATCGGCTCAAGCAGAGGGTGCTCGGGTTTGTTCCAGATGAGCACGCGGCTGCGCTCGGAGTTCGGATAGTCCCTGATCTCGGACGGCGCGCCGGGCAGTCCCGCCCATGCACGATAATCATCCATCACGGCCCGCGAGCCCGGGAATATAACCAGCAATCCGCCGCCGCCGGCATACTGCTCCAGCGCATTTACGGCCTGGCCGGGCAATGGAAGGGCGTTGACGAGGAAAATGCAGGAATAGGACGAAAGGGATGACTCGTCAGAAAGTTGATCCCTGGTTATGTGGCGCGGCTCGGTTCCGTCCGAGCCGGCCGTCAATGCGGCCTTGAGGAAGACAATGTCCTGTTCGCTTCCAACGATGAGGCTCGGCAGTTGGTCTTTGACGTTGATGAGGAAGTGGAACACATTGTCCTCATGAAGATTGTCCTCAGGTGTTTCTATCCGGGCGCGGTGCATGCCCGGCGGTTGCGGGGGGATGACGAAGGAGGCTGAGTGTTCCGATTCCGTCTGAATCGGACGGCGCGCAATTTCCCTGCCGTTGATGAAGAGGGTTGCCGCCGTATCCGAGATGCTGCCGCTGTGCTCAACGCGGGCGGTCAGGCGCGAGGAGCTTCCCACGAACATGAAGGGCGGCGCCAATTCGATTCTGCCTGCCGCAACGTTGACGGGCGAGGGTACTCCCAGCATGGCTACGAAAACCGCGGTGCGGCTGTCCAGCGAGGCGGGATCCCACTTGCGGGTTGAGCGGGGCGCCGGAGGCGCCTCAGCTTCGCTATCTCCCTCATCACCGGGGATGGATTCCGCCCCGGTTGATTGTTCATCGAAATCTCTCCACGGCAGGGCTTGATTGTCGGTGAGTATAAATATCTCGCGCTCCCGCCGCTGCGGAGCCTGAGTGAGCGCATTGTTGGCCGATGTCAGCGCATCGGCCATGCTGCAGGACTCGAACCGCGGCTTCAGACCGTTCAACCGGGCTGTTGCCCGCTCATGATCGCCAATCGGTTCCGCGATGAGAGGGGACGGAATATCGCCCGCTAGATAGATACATATCTTGTCGTTCGACTCGAGCCCCTTGATTATCGTACCTGCCGTATCGAGAGCCTTCTCCCACGCCGTCTGTCTGGCCGAGAGATAGTTCATGCTGTAGGACACGTCAAGAACGATGGCAATGTCGCGCTGGGCCTTTCCAAGGAAGTCGAGCCCGCGAGTGCGGAGGACCGGCATTGCGAACCCCAGTCCGAGCAGGACCATTATTGCGGTGCGCATGAGCCAAAGAAGAAGGTTCTCAAGGCGGATCCTGCTGGATGAGCGCTTGTCGGCCATCTTCAGGAAACGCAGGGTGGGAAACACCTGCGTTACAACCCTCTTCTTCTGTAGGAGATGCAGAATAAGGGGGATCAACGCGCCGATTGCAGCGGCTATCAGAAATAGTGGCGCACCGAACATAAAGACATTCCTATTTTGACAGCCGGCGCCGCTCCTGCAGGTAGGCCCTGGCAAAACTGTCCACCGGCTGGTCCGTCCTGGCCAGGCGATAGTCAATGTGCAGGGCGGCGCACATCTTCCGGTACTGCTCGAGGAACGCGCCGAAAGCCTCCCTGTACGTGGGGGCAATGCTCCGGGTGTTGACGCTCAGCTTCTCGCCGGTTTCCAGGTCCATGAACTCGCAGCTTTGTTTGAACGAAAGATCTATTTCCATGGGATCCAGCACGTGCAGCACGATGACGTCGTGGTGCTGCTTGCGGAGGTGCGCGAGCGAGGTCTGGATGGATTTTTCGTCCCCCAGCAGATCCGATATCACAATGATCAGCGCGCGCCTGCGGATTGAGCCGGCGATTTCATGCAGCGCCTCTCCTATGGCTGACCCCGAAGACGGCGGCCGGGCCTGAACCTGTTTGAGCATATCGTTAAGGTGGCGAAGCGAATTGCTGGCGTCCATGCGAACGTCCACCTTGTCCGCGTGCAGGTACAGTCCCACCGAGTCGCGGGATTTCACGATCACGTAAGCCATGGCTGCCGCCAGGCGGCAGGCGAACTGGTGCTTGGTCACCTCTCCGCTTCCGTAGTTCATGGATGCGCTGCGGTCGAGCGCTATGTAAACGCGCAGGTTGGTCTCATCGTCGAAGCGCTTGATGAAGAACTTCTCGGTCCGTCCGAACACCCGCCAGTCAATGTGCTTAGGGTCATCGCCTATTGCATAGGCCTTGTGATCGGCGAACTCGGAGCTCAGGCCGCGAAGCGGACTTCTGTGGGCACCGGCCAGATTGCCTTCCACCACGTATCTCGAAAGCAACACCTGGCGGCTCAGCTTGTTGCGCTCCTGCGCGTTGAGGAAATAGGCTATACCCTCGGTGGGAGGGGGCGCCTTCTTCTTCGCCGGCTGATGACCGGGTTCCCCGGCGCGTTTTATCTTGATTTTGTTAAAAATGGGCATCTACCTTCTCGGTATGGGCATAACCCGCCAGTGCAGGCGGTCGCACACTATTATGAGTCTCTCGCCGACGTAGGCGAGAAACACGCCTTCAACAATTGAACCTCGCTGGATCACGACCGATGCGTCCGCCTTGGCATCCGCGCCGGTTCTCCGGAATTGGACGAGCGGCGTTCCGCCGCCCGCGGTTCCCATAACCCTCGCCGCTTCAAGGCGAATGAGGTCCGCGTAGGGAACGGCAAGCGCTTTCTCGAGTTCGGACAAGTTTCCAAGCATGGGGCTCTCGATGCTGTATCTCTGTCCGCGCATCCCGGAGATACTCTTGAAATCCAGCGTCTTGTAAGCCCATTTCCTGCCCCACCGGTCACTCTCCGTCGGGCGGTCCGCCGCTGGAATTCGGGGATAGTCCGCAATCTGTGTAAGCGCATCGGGATAGCGCACCTCCATACGATAATATGCTTTCAGCGCCTGTTTGACGTGCTCCATGTCCAGACGTGTGAGCCAGGCCCGGGCCAGCTCTCTGGCCCCGGCGTGCACGGAATCGCCCGATACTCGCATCCACTGTGAAAGGATGCTGCGCGCTTCATCGGTGCGGCCGGTCTTGAGAAGATGCCACGCGGAGATGGTCTGTGCCACGGCGATGAACGGATCGCCCGGGTTCGCCTTGACGAAGGCATCGCAGCCGGCGATCATGGCGGTGTGATCACCGGGGTTGTTCGTGTTGGCCTGCCAGAGTGTCCAGATGCCGCGCTCGTTGGCGGCCCGCGCTGCGAGGGAGAGAGAAAGAAACACGCAGGCAACGGTGGCCGCCCGCCCGATCAATGAGTGAATACGAGGTTCCATTACTGTGTCCCGGTCTTGGCGCGCTCTTCCTTGCGGCGCTTGAGTTCGCGTTCCAGGAATTCACACCAGGCCTTGGGGCCCTGCCCGTCCAGAATGGCGTCGCGATGCTGAAGAAGATCCCTGTCGCGATAGCTCAGGTTGATGGGCCGCGGCCCGTCGGTGAAGCTGTAGAACTTGCCGTCGGGATTCGTCTCATAATGCATCTCCTTGCCCGCGGCCGGGCTGAGTCGGTCCTTATGCCTCACTATGACGGGATCGAGGCGAATAGTGTTCTTCTTCTTGTCGGCCTCGACCACCCTGCCGGTGACCGCCACCGCGTCGCCCAGCTTGCTCACGGGCGCATCGATGATTTTGGAGAGCGATACGGGCTTATCCACCGTGAACACCACGTCCATGAGGGAAGACGGCTCGAAAGCCGTGATGTGGATGGCGATCCGGCCCTGTTTATTCGTGACGGTCTCGATTTCCATTATCTGGAGGTAGCGGAAAAAATGCGGTCGCCCCTTGGCCTCATCAAAAACCGCGTTCCGCTCGGCATCGGTCCCGGCCTCGGAATAGTACAGAGCAAACTCGTTTCCGTTCGACGTGCGCGCCGCCGCCGTGCCCGCCGCACAGGCCGCAAGAACGAGGATCACAAATAATCGCATTTTCATGGCTGTTCTCAGAATTACCGGCCGGGACGGCCGGCTCCAGCGTCGTCCATTACAGTGGAGACGGCGGTCTCCGCCGTTACACACCGACTAATATACGTTAGCGTATTCATACCGATGGATACTAAGCCTGATGAGTTGATCAGGTCAGTGCGTTACCGCGTACATCAGTATGTTCTGTCCAATCTGTATGGCCGCGGCATCGTTATATCCTCGGGCATAAGGACTCTGTGACATCTCCCAACCGCCTGCCAGCGCGAAAGGACTGTAAACCACTGCGTAATGCCCGTCCATCTCCACGCCTTCCAGCCTCGGCGGTATGCTCCCCGCGCCAGCTTCCTGCATAAGAGCCGGCGTAACCCCCACGTGCTGTATATCATTAGGCTCCTTGAATATGAAAGCATCGGGAGGGATGGCTTCTATCTTGTGCTCCGGGACGACGGATTGAATCATCCTTCGGAACGCGAGGTCGAAACCCTTTCTCCCGCAGCATGCCTCCCCGAAGAGAAGTCCGCCGCCCTGCAAGTAGTTGCGCAGTGCTGTGATCTCTTCGGGCTTGAGCTCGAAGTATTCATGCCCGGTGATGTAGATCAGCGGCGCCGCGAAAATGTCCGGGTTCGTGAGCGGCATTTCGCGCAGGGCGAACTTGACCGGTATGCCGGTGCGGCGGTTGAACGACTGGAGCAGCACGGATATCCCGGCGTGCCGGGTCTTCCACACACCGCTGTACTGGATCTGGGCAATAGATACCTTGTCCGTCAGCGGCTCCTCTGAATCCACGAAATTCATCGCCTGCGCCGCGTTCTTAGCCCATGCGCGCATTGAAGAGGCATAGGTGAGTATGTTCACTCCGAGCTGGAACGCCGATTCGGGCATATATGCCTGATATTCCGGCTTGACATCGCCTTCCCAGCCCACGGCCATGCCCCAGCGCGAGACCAGCGCCACCACGCGGCAGTTGATCTCGATTGCGTCGAACCACGGCTCATTTCCGCGGTAGCCCGCAGCGGCCACGGCCGGCGTGTACTGCACACGATCCACATCGTAATAGGAGTGGAAAATAGGGTGGTCGGATGTGAGACGCTGCAGGGGCTGCTCCGGAAAAATCTGACCGAGTTCCTTCACAACGGAGCTGTAGAACGGCATTGAGCCAAGGCCCGTGTTGAATATGATCATGCCCCCGTTAAGCATGTATTCCCGGAGCTTCTCCCGCTCCGTGACAGCCAGATCGAACCTATAGTGACCCGACCTGAAAAGAACCGGGTTCTGCTCGGGATCGGTGCTGACCTCTTTCCACGTGCGGACATCCATCTGGAAGTTGGCGCCGGCCTCTTCGCTCATGCCCGTCAGGAGGTTGTTGACGTCGTTCGGCGTGGCGTTCCAGTAGACGTCGCGGCCATAGAGCTCGGCGCCGCTCTGGGCGACTGCATTCATGCACAAGGATGAGAGCATGACGGCGGTTGCGACCATGACGAAGGTGCAAAACATCCTGTCCTTATGCCCATGTTGACGATCTGAAATCATGTTGAACTTCCTCCTCGGATTGTTCAAGAACTTGGCCGATATCTGAAATCAAATTGATACCAGATACTCCGCCCGGATGCAAGTGTGAACTAACCCCGGCCAAAAATTCGCATTATGGGCGGTCTCCTGCCACCTTGCGCGGCAGGATCCCGAGATTGGGGCGAAAAAGCATGCCTTTTTTGGCATGGTTCATTTCGAGGTAACACATTTTTGGGGCAAAGCGAAGGTGGCACAGGCATTCTTGCCTGTGTAATATCTTGTTGATGCGGCATTAAGAACACAGACAAGAATGTCTGTGCCACCTTGTATTCCATCAAAGTGTTGCCTTTATGTGTAAAATTTGAACCATGCCTGGACATTCATGCGAATTCCAGGCATAAGCTATTGTCATTCGGCATGTTGTAAAATAATATCGCGCCGGTTAACTTAACACGCATGCCCTCGCGGCGGGCGGCGAGGCGGTTCTCGCTGGAACCCTGCGCGAGCTGAAGGCGAACAGAAGCGTGCCAGGATGACAGAATAAATTTGTTCAATTTCATCTTGACATTTGCTCTGGAGAAAGTAGTATTCTGCAACATCGGCGGTTATTCCATCTTTTTATCTCTTATGAACACTGGAATTATAGTTGCGGCGGGAAAGAGCACGAGGGTTGGGCAGAATGTGGACAAGTCCTTCCTGAGCCTGGGCGCCAAGCCCGTGGTCGTCTATTCCCTGCTCGCTTTTGAAAAATGCCCCGTGATTGATCAGGTCGTTCTCGTGGTGCGCAAGGAGCGTGTGGAATCCGCGAGATGTGTGGTCAAGATGTTCGGGTGCACGAAGGTCCTGAAGATAATCGCGGGCGGGGCGACCCGTCAAGCCTCCGTACTAAAGGGACTGGATGCGGCGGGCGAGGAATCAGAGGTGGTGGCGGTGCACGACGGGTCCCGGCCCTGCGTGACTTCGGAGCTGATATCCGATACGATCAAGTCGGCCAAAAAGTACGGTTCCGGCATTGCTGCGACCAAGGTAACCGACACGGTCAAATCGGCGCACAAGGGGATGGTTATTTCCGGGACCATTGACAGGGAGAAATTGTGGGCGGCGCAGACTCCGCAGGCTTTCAGCAGGGAACTGTTATTAAAGGGCATGAAAGCGGCGCGGAAGAAAAAGCTTGAGGTTACAGATGACGCATCGGCGGTCGAATTGGTCAGCAACAACGTGAGGCTTGTCGCATCGAGCCCCTCGAATATCAAGATCACTTCACCCGACGATCTTGTGCTTGCCGCCGCCCTTATGAGGCTGTGACACCCCGGTTTTTCAAAGCAGAATGCGATATTCACGCCACGATGGGCTTTGATGCTCCTCGTGGCTTCGTTTTCAGATGAATGTATCGAGGCAATGAACGACGCAGTATACGCGATTTTCGGCGACATACACGGCAATCTGGAAGGGTTGACGGCAGTGCTTGGGGACGCCGGGGAGCATGGTGTCACGCATTACGCCTGTGTTGGCGACATCGTCGGATACAACGCCAATCCGTCGGAATGTCTTGAAAAGATCCGGGAGCTTGGCTGTGTGTCGGTCAAGGGCAACCATGACCACTACTGTTCCCTGAATAGTGAACTTGAGGGATTTCACCCGCTTGCGGCCGATGCCGTTGACTGGACGCGGCGGAACCTGACAGTGGAGCAGCGCCAGTTTCTCGCGGACCTGAAATACGTGGAGAGGGTGGGGAATTTCACCATCGTCCACAGCACGCTGGACATGCCCGACACCTGGGGGTACGTGTTCGAGGAACTCGAGGCCGAGGCCAGTTTCAACTACCAGACAACCACCGTCTGCTTCTACGGTCATACCCACGTTCCCCTCGCTTTCGAAAAGGGAAGCGAGATTTCCGGCGGCGCCTACGGCAGACTGAACATCGCGATGGGCAAGAAGTATTTCGTGAACGTCGGGAGTGTCGGCCAGCCGCGGGATGGCGACCCGCGCGCTGCCTACTGCATTTTCGACGTCAAGAAGAGGCAGATCGAACTGAGGCGGGTCGCCTACGACATCGCGCTTGCCCAGGACAAGGTCAGACAGGCCGGGCTTCCTGAGAAACTGGCCGCCCGGCTTGGCATCGGCCGATGAGCTTGAAAAAATATTCCAGCATTTCTGTTCCTATGGGATGACGGTGAAATATGGATAGAATCGAAACCAGCGATGCCGGGCTCAACTCCGGCGACGAGCGGACTCAGCGCCTTGCGAAGATCGAAAGACTGCGGGAGGCAGGCTTCGAGCCCTATGGCCGCGCATTCGAGCCGGTGTCGAGGCTGGCGGACCTTAAGGCGGGGTTCGATGAGGGTCGGGCCATTCGGGCCGCCGGGCGCCTGATGACCATCCGGCAGATGGGAAAGAGCATTTTCGCGGACATGAAGGACGGTTCCGGCCGGATGCAGGTTTACGTGTCCAAGGCTGATCTCTCAGAGACTGATTTCGCCGCGTACAAGCTTCTTGATGCCGGCGACTTTATTGGAGTTGAGGGCGCCCTTTTCATCACCAGAACCGGTGAGAAGACGATCAGGGTGGGACGCTGGGAGCTGCTGGCGAAGGCGCTGCGTCCGCTTCCCGAGAAATGGCACGGTCTCAAGGATGCCGAGATAAGACTGCGCCGCAGGCACCTTGACCTGATAGCCAACCCGGAATCGAAAGAGCTGTTCGAGCGGCGAAGCAGCGTGATAAGGGAGATACGTTCCTTTCTTTGGGAACGCGGGTTCGTCGAGGTTGAAACGCCCATGCTTCAGCCTCAGTCCGGCGGCGCCGCCGCGCGCCCTTTCCGCACCAGATACGAATCGCTCTCCGCCGACATGGTCCTGCGCATAGCCCCGGAACTGTACCTGAAGAAACTGCTCGTGGGCGGTTTCGACAGGATATTCGAGCTGAACCGCAGCTTCAGGAACGAGGGCATATCGCGGACTCACAACCCCGAATTCACGATGCTCGAGGTCTACCAGGCGTTTTCCGACGTGCGCGGCATGAAGGAGCTGGTCGAATCGCTCTTCACCACCGTCGCAATGAAAGTGTTCGGCACGCTCAAGGCCGGAAGCCCTGACGCGCCGATTGACCTGAGCCTGCCCTGGCGCGAGGCGGTCTACAGCGACCTCATCAGGGAGCATGCCGGCGCCGATTGGTTCGAACTCCCGGTGGAAGCCGCGCGCGAGCGGGCTGCTTCGCTCGGTTTGACCATAAATCCCGAATGGAAGCCCCTTGAAATAACACACGAGATTTACGAGAAGGTGGTGGAGCGGCAGCTTGTGCAGCCCACGTTCGTCACGCGGTTTCCATTCGAGCTCATTCCTCTGGCGAAGGTCTGTCCTGACGATCCCTCGTGCGCGGACGTGTTCGAGCTGGTCATAGGCGGCAAGGAGATAGCCCCGGCCTATTCCGAGCTCAACGATCCGGTGGAGCAGCGGAAGCGGTTCGCGCTGCAGGTGGGTGAGGACGTCCAGAAGATAGACGAGGATTTTCTCGGGGCCATAGAGCACGGCATGCCGCCTGCCGGCGGCATGGGGATAGGGATAGACAGGCTCGTGATGATTCTCTCAGGCGCTGAAACGATCCGTGACGTTATTCTCTTCCCGCAGTTGAAGCCGAAGGAAGGGGATTCTTGATTTTTGATTTTTGATTTTTGATGTAAGATTTTGAGAGCTATCCTGATCATGATTGACATCAAAAATCAACCATCAAAAATCAAAAATCTCAAATCCGAAAATCAGCAATCATGCCTCTGCCATTCTCATTATTTCTGGCGCTGAAGTATCTCAAGCCCAGGCGCACTTTCATGTCGGTGATATCGGTGATCTCCGTGATAGGCGTCATGCTTGGCGTTGCCGTGCTGATCATAGTGCTCTCGGTGATGAGCGGGTTCGGCGACATGTGGCGCGACAAGATACTGGGATTCGACTCGCACCTGACCGTCACGCGCGATTTCCCCATTTACAATCCGGAGGAACTCGTGCGTGAAGTGGAGGCTGTTCCCGGCGTGTCGGCCGCGGCGCCTTACGTCCAGGGGCTTGTGTTCGTGGCGCGCAACAACGCCATCCTCTCCCCGATGATGCGCGGCGTGGATCCCGGGCTTGAGAAGAAGGTCAGCCGGATACCTTCCAGCATCGTGGCGGGCCGCTTCAGTCTGGACTTCGACGAGGTCGTTGTGGGGCGGGAGCTGGCCGCGCGCATGGGCGCCGGCGTGGGAGACCGGCTGCTGGTATATTCACCGCAGGCCTTTGCGGCCGGCGATGAGATGGGGCTGCCCGAGGAGTTGACCATCTCCGGGATATTCGAGATCGGGATGTGGGAGTATGACGTTGGCTTCATCCTCCTTCCGATGCAGACGGCCAGGGAGCTTTGCGGGCTGGAGGACGGCGCGCACGCCATCCGGGTCATGACCCATGATCCATCGCGCGCCATGGCCGTTGCGCGCCTGATGGAGGAGAGGCTGGGGGAGGCATGCCCGGACATACGCGTGACCACCTGGATGGAGCTGAACAGCCGCCTGTTTGCCGCGTTGAATGTGGAGAAGAACATGATGTTCTTTCTGCTGATATTCATCGTGCTCGTGGCGGCGTTCGGCATCACTAACAGCCTTATAATAACGGTGGTTCAGAAGACAAAGGAAGTGGGGCTGCTCAAGGCGCTCGGGTTTTCCTCGGGCAGCATAATGAGGGTGTTCTTCTGGCAGAGCTGGATACAGGGCGCGCTCGGAACGGCGCTGGGGGTGGGGCTGGGCATGCTCGCCCTGCATTACAGAAACGATATCATGCGCTGGCTTGCCGCGACGCTCGGGATGGAGCTGTTCCCGAAGGAGTTGTATCATTTGAGCGAGATACCGGCCACCATCGCCCCGGGCGAGGTGTTCACCGTGGCGGTTCTCTCGATGGTTATATGCACGCTTGCCGGGCTTCTTCCGGCTTTTCGGGCCGCGCGGCTTGATCCCGCGCGCGCGCTACGATATGAATGATTCAAAAGTTGAGGCGCTGAATGAACTCTGATTCAATACTTGTGGTTGAGCGCCTGAAGAAGACCTTTTCCTTCGCGCGTACCAAGGTGCCGGTCCTGAAGGATGTCAGCCTTTCCGTGCGGGCGGGAGAAACTGTTTCGCTTGTCGGGGCGAGCGGGGCGGGCAAGAGCACGCTGCTCCACATCATCGGCGGACTCGATCATCCCACGGCCGGGTCGGTGTTTTTTGACGGGCTCGACATGTACGGGATTTCACCGGGAAGACGCACGGCCATCCGCGCGAGCAGGATAGGCTATGTGTTCCAGTTCTATCACCTTCTGCCGGAACTCGACGTCCTGGAGAACGTCATGCTTCCGGCGATGAGCGCGGGGTTCTTTTCGCGCCGCCGGTCGGGTTCGCCGGCGAAGAGGGCCATGGCTCTGCTCGATACCGTCGGCCTGGCGGACAGGGCGCGGCATCTTCCGGCGGAACTGTCCGGCGGGGAGCAGCAGAGGGCGGCGCTGGCGCGCTCACTGATGAACGAGCCCGACCTGCTGCTTGTCGACGAGCCGACCGGCAATCTTGATTCCGCCATGGGCGAAGCCGTTCTCGACTGCATGTTCACCCTTTCCCGGGAGAAGGGAAGCACTCTGATTCTCGTGACTCACAACCCGGCGGTGGCGGCGCGCTGCGGACGGAATATGAAACTTGAAGATGGATGCTTGGCTTTTTGATCGGAGCATGGTAGTATTCCCGGATTGCTTGAATGAGGAAGAATTATGAAAGTCTATATCAACGGCAAACTCTTTCCGAAAAAAGACGCGAAGATATCGGTGTTTGACCACGGGCTGCTTTACGGGGACGGCGTATTCGAGGGCATAAGGACCTACAACGGGCGGGTCTTCATGCTGGATGAACACATCCACCGGCTTTACAGGTCGGCCCATGCCATAGCCATGAACATCAAGATGAGCAAGCGCTCCATGGCCGGGGCGGTGGTCGAGACATGCAAGGCGAACAAGGCAATGAACGGATACGTGCGGCTGCTTGTTACGCGCGGGGTCGGCACGCTCGGGCTCAACCCGTACCTTTGCCGCAGGGAGCAGGTCATCATCATCGCCGGCAATATACAGCTCTATCCGCGCGAACTTTACGAGCGCGGCCTGAAGGTCGTTACCGCGGGAGTGATCAGGAATCATACTGAGTCGATATGCCCGGCCATAAAGAGCCTCAACTACCTGAACAACATCCTGGCCAAGATCGAGGCTATCAATGCCGGAGTGGTTGAAGCAATCATGCTCAATCCGCAGGGGTACGTAGCCGAGGCATCGGGGGACAACGTATTCATCATCAGGGGCAATGAACTGGCGACCACTCCCGTGTCGGCCGGCGCGCTGGAGGGTGTTACGCGGGACGTCGTCATGGACATCGCCCGGCAGAGAGGTTTCGGCGTGCGCGAATGCAATCTCACCCGCTATGACCTTTATAATGCCGACGAAATGCTCCTGACCGGCACCGCGGCGGAGATAATCAGCGTGGTCGAGATGGATCGGCGCAAGATCGGGACCGGCCGGCCGGGACGCAAGACGCTGGACCTGGCGCACAGGTTCCACGAGTTCGCCCGGAGTTCAGGGACGGCGATAGGGTGATTTTTGATTTTTGATTTTTGATTTGGGATGTGGGATGTGTGATGTTTGATGTTTGATGTTTGATGTAAGATTTCAGGAGCTTTTCTGGTCAGGATTGAAATCAAAAATTCTTCACGGGTTCTGTTAAAAATCAAACATCAAAAATCAAAAATCAAAAATTCTTCACGGGTTCTGTTAAAAATCACAAATCAAAAATCTAAAATCAAAAATTCTTCACGGGGGTGCGGGATGTTGTGCGACGTGTGCGGGGAAAAAGAGGCGAATGTTCATCTCACGCAGATGGTGAACGATGACGTGAAGAATCTTCACCTTTGCGAAGCGTGCGCGGCCGCCAGCGGTTTGGACGTGAACAGCCCCGTGTCGCTCGCGGACGTCCTGCTGGGGGTCGGAGGCAAGAAGGAGGATGTCGGTAAGGAGCTTCCGGACAGGGTTTGCCCGGTGTGCCAGATGCATTTTTCGGATTTCAAGAAGACATCGCGCCTCGGTTGTCAGAGGTGCTACGAATCGTTCGAGGAATACCTCGCGCCGCTGATTGACGGGATGCAGAAGGGCGGGCAGCATCTGGGCAAGATGCCTTCCGGGCGGGCGGCTGACCCGGCGCTGCCGCGGAGCCTGATTAGTCTGCAGGACGCGCTCCGCTCGGCGGTGGCAGAGGAGAATTACGAGGAGGCGGCGCGCATAAGGGACGAGATTTCATGTTATGAGAGCTCTTGATGAATTACTAAAGAAGCCGGCGGCGCGGACCGTCGGAGACCTGCCGGCGGGCAGCATTGTAAGCAGCCGGGTGAGGCTGGCGAGAAACGTTGATGGTATTGCGTTTCCCGGGTGGGCCGGCGAGGAGGAAGTTCTTAGGCTTTGGAACGGCCTGGTTCCGGCGCTCAGCGGTCTGGCCGACATGGAATCCCCGGTTGTAATGGAGATGAGCGCGCTGGACGCGGTGGACAAGGAGGCGCTCGTCGAGCGGCACCTCATAAGCAGGGAGCTTGCTGAAAAGGGCGCGGGCAGCGGGGTCGTTCTGAAGAGGGATGAGACTATTTCCGTGATGATCAACGAGGAGGATCATCTTAGAATTCAGGCGCTGTCGTCCGGCCTGCAGCTTGCCGATTTGTGGAAACTTGTTGACAAGCTTGACTCGGAGATGGAGAATACGATTGATTATGCGGTGTCGCCGCGGCTTGGGTACCTCTCGGCGTGTCCGACGAACGTTGGCACCGGCATGCGCGCGAGCGTGATGCTGCACCTGCCGGGTCTGGCTCTGGCTGATGAGATCAAGCCCATAATCAACGGAATATCGAGGATCGGCATGGCGGTCCGCGGCTTGTGGGGCGAGGGGTCGGATGCCGCGGGCAACATGTTTCAGATTTCGAATCAGGTGACGCTCGGTGAGAGCGAGGAGGCGATAATTGGCAGGCTGGAGCAGATCGTTATCGAGATCGCCGGACACGAGGAGAACGCCCGTTGCAGGTTGATGCAGCGGAAAGAGACACTTCTGTGCGATTACGCGTGGCGCGCGCGCGGTCTTTTGTCCCATGCGCGGCTGCTCGATTCGAGGGAGACCTTGAACCTGCTCTCGCAACTGAGGCTCGGAATTGATCTTGGGATCGTTAAGGAGTGGGACAGGCCGGTCGTGGATGAGCTGTTCCTCCTGATTCAGCCCGGACATCTGCAGAAGAGATCCGGCGGGACGATCGGGCCCGAGGAGCGGGATTTCGAGCGCGCTCGCATGGTACGCGAGTGCCTGGCATCCAGAAAGAAAGAGAAAAAACAATGAACAGCTTTACGCCCAGAGCCCAGAAAGTGATACAGCTCGCGAGAAAGGAAGCCGACCGATTCAACCACCCGTACGTCGGAACTGAGCACCTCTTGCTGGGGCTCATCGCGCTTGACGAGGGGGTCGCGGTCAACGTCCTTGAGAAGATGGGTGTGGATCTCGAAACCCTGCGGCTGGAGGTTGAGAAGGCGGTGGGGCTCGGACCCGAGACGAAGACGGAGGGCGCCGTTCCCATGACGCCCCGCGCGAAGAAAATCCTGGCGCTGGCCAACAACGAGGCCAAGGCGCTGAACCACGGCTACGTGGGCACCGAGCACATCCTTCTCGGGCTGCTGCGGGAAGACGGCGGCGCCGCGGCCCGTGTTCTGAACAACCTGAATGTGGACCTCGACCGGGCGCGCTCGGAAGTGCTCAGGGAACTCGATCCGAATTTCGAGCCGCCGGAGGACGAGGCGCAGCCGGCCGGCTCAGGCCAGGCGCAGTCCGGCAAAAAGGTCAAGACTCCGGCGCTCAAGGCGTTCGGCAGGGATCTTGTGGAGATAGCGAAGAAGGGCGATCTCGACCCGGTGATAGGACGCGATGAAGAAATCAAGCGGGTTGTGCAGATACTGTGCCGCCGGACCAAGAACAACCCGGTCCTCCTTGGCGAGGCCGGCGTCGGCAAGACGGCAGTCGTGGAGGGCCTGGCCCAGATGATCGCCGGCGCCGAGGTTCCCGAGCCGCTGATTGGAAAACAGCTCATCGCTCTGGACATGGCGCTCATGGTGGCGGGCACCAAGTACCGCGGCCAGTTCGAGGAGCGAATCAAGGCGGTGATGGACGAGGTGCGCCGGTCGAAGAACGTGATAATGTTCATGGACGAGCTTCACACCATTGTCGGAGCCGGCTCCGCGGAGGGCGCGATGGATGCCTCCAACATCATCAAGCCGGCGCTGTCCCGCGGCGAGATGCAGTGCATCGGCGCGACCACTTTGAACGAGTATCGCAAGTACATCGAGCGCGATGCCGCGCTCGAACGCCGGTTTCAGACTGTTGTCGTCAACGAGCCGACCGAGGAGGCCGCGGTCGCCATTCTCAAGGGGCTCAGGACCAAGTACGAGGCTCACCACTGCGTCAAGTTCGCCGATTCCGCGATAGAGGCCTCGGTCAAGTTGTCGCACCGCTACATCACCGGAAGGTTCCTGCCCGACAAGGCGATTGATGTGCTTGACGAGGCGGGCGCCCACGCGCGGGTGAGCGCGCTGACCCGTCCCCCGAAGCTCAAGAAGGCGGAGAAGAAGATCGGCGAGCTCAACAAAAAGAAAGAGGAGGCCATAGCGGGGCAGAAATTCGAGGAGGCCGCCGCCTGGCGGGACGAGGAGCGCGTCGAGCGGGATAAGCTCGACGGCTTCATGAAGAAATGGCGGAAAAAGCAGGACAGGAAGACACAAGTGCTCACGGATGCCGAGATCATGACCGTCGTCTCCAAGTGGACGGGCGTTCCGCTTACCAGGATGGATGGAGACGAGAAAGAGCGCCTGCTCAACATGGAACAGGATATGGAGAAAATCGTTGTCGGCCAGTCCGAGGCCGTGGCCGCCGTTTCCAAGTCGCTGCGCCGTTCACGCGCCAATCTAAAGGATCCGCGCCGTCCTATCGGTTCCTTCGTCTTCCTCGGCCCCAGCGGGGTGGGGAAGACGCTCATGGCCAAGGCGCTTGCCGAATACATGTTCAGCGACAAGGACGCCCTGCTCCAGCTCAACATGTCCGAGTACATGGATAAGTTCATGGTTTCGCGCATGGTCGGCTCGCCGCCCGGTTACGTGGGACACGAAGAAGGCGGCCAGCTCACCGAGAAGGTCCGCAGGAAGCCGTACTCCGTGGTGCTGTTCGACGAGGTGGAGAAGGCGCATCCCGAGGTCATGGATATCCTGCTGCAGATTCTCGAAGAGGGCACTCTGACCGACAGTATGGGGCGCAAGGTTGATTTCAGGAACACGGTGGTGATAATGACGACCAATCTGGGCAGCAAGTTTGCCAAGGGCGACGGCGGGCTCGGGTTCGGAACCGCGGGCGAAGGCGTGAACTTCGACAGACTCAAGACGCAGATGCTCGACGAGACGAAACGCGTGTTCCGTCCCGAGCTCGTGAACCGCGTGGACGAGATGATCGTGTTCCGTCCCCTGTCGAGGGATGACGTATCCCGGATCCTCGATATAGAGCTGACCAAGGTTTTTGCTTTCAACGCTGACCGGCAGATCAGTGTGAGTCTGAACGACGCGGCCAGGGAATTCCTGGTGAAGAAGGGCTTCGATGCGAAATCGGGCGCAAGGCCGCTGAGAAGGGCTGTGGAGAAATACATGCAGGATCCGCTCGCGGAGGAGATTCTCGCCGGCCGGATCCTCGATGCGCAGGTTGTGGACGTGGATGTGGATAAGGATGCCCTGAAATTCACGGTGCGTTCCGGAGCGCCCGGCCCGGCCCGGTCCCGCAAGCGCAGGAGCGGAAGCGGCGTCGGTGTCGGCGTCGCTTCAACATGAGGCAAGTAACAGGAGGAATAATGATGAAGAACAGGCGTATTTTTACCGGCGGTTTGATGATGGTCGCGGCTTTGTTTATGGCGGTTCCCGGCTCGTACGCATCGTGGGAGGATTATGCCGACCAGCCGCCCTGGTATGTGTCTCTTAACGGCGGGGCGATGATTTTCGAGGGCGACGAGGCCGTGAAGGATGGATTCTACGGCTCGCTCAGACTGGGTTACGACTATTCGCCGAGATGGACTTTCGAGGGCGTGTTCAATTACATCCCGAACCTCAAGGCGAACGTGGTCTACAACTATGAGACTGGCTATCCGGAGCCCAGGGCGGGGCTTGCCGCCGATTCAACTGCCGCCTACGGTTTTGCTGTTGACGCGCTCTACCACATGTTCTTTCTCGATAACAGGCATTGGGATCCCTACCTGATCGGCGGTATAGGCCTTCTGCATTTTGACGAGGAACGCGAATTCCGCAGCAAGACGGACATCACCTTCCGCTACGGCGCGGGCCTCGCATACCATATCAACGAGGCGTGGTCGGTGCGGGCGGACGCTATCGGCGTGCTGACCGCGGAGCATACCGAGTTCAACCTCATGCCGAGCATCGGCGTGTCCTGGCGCTGGGGCGCGAAGGCGCCGCCCCGCAAGTTTGTTGCTTCCGGAGGCGGACTTGACAGCGATGGCGACGGGCTGACCGACGAGGAAGAGGCGAAGCTTGGCACCGATCCCTTCAACCCCGATACCGACGGCGACGGGTTGACCGACTACGAGGAAGTCAGGATCTATTTCACTGACCCGCTCAACTGGGACACCGATTACGACAGCCTCAGCGACGGCGACGAGGTTCATGTCCACAAGACCGATCCGTTGAAGTATGACACTGACGGCGGCGGCGTGGGTGACGGGCACGAGGTGCTTGTGGACGGCACGAATCCGCTTGATCCGGCCGATGACCTGATACTCCACACGCTGGATATCGAATTTGATACGGACAAGGCGATAATTCCGGCTGAGTACTTCAAGGATCTTGACATCATCGGCAAGACGCTCGTTCGCGAGCCCGAGTCTACCGCGCGCGTGGAGGGTCATGCCGACAGGCGTAAGAGCTCGAATGAGGGCTACAATATGAAGCTGTCCGAACGCAGGGCAAGAGCCGTGGCGCAGTACCTGCACGATAAGTGGGGCATTGCGTCTGAGCGTATGGATCCGGTCGGTTACGGTTTCTCCTGGCCGAAGGGTCCGAACGATCCGGTTGAGGGCAACAAGATCAACCGTCGGGTCGAAATCTATATACGGAATCCGTAATCCTGTAAACCT
>JAGYMT010000010.1 GCA_018400335.1 Kiritimatiellia bacterium
CGGCCCGTCAGAGAGTGTTTATGCGCGAGATCAGGCGAGTCGCCTGTGCTCCAGCACGGGGATTCGCGCGCGTGTTCCGGCCAGTTCGGCGGGGTCGAGTTTGGCCGTGATAACGCATTCCTCGCCACCCGCCCGGCACAGAACTTCCCCCCAGGGTCCGGCTATAATGCTGTGGCCGTGGCTCGCGATGCCGGTGAAGGGATTGCTCCCGCATTGATCCGGCGCCGCGATGAATGCCTGGTTCTCGATGGCCCTGGCCCTGACGAGCGTCTCCCAGTGGTCAACCCCCGTCTTCTGCGTGAAGTTCGACGGAACAAAGAAGAGGTGCGCGCCCAGGCCGGCGTAATGCCGGAACAGCTCCGGGAACCGCAGGTCATAGCAGACGGCCAATCCGCACTTCCAGCCCTCGATTTCCGCGGTCACAGGATCGTTGCCGGCCTCGTAGACGTCGCGCTCCCGCACGACCTGTCCGTTGCCCAGTCTGGCCTCGAAGAGGTGGATCTTCCTGTACGCGGCCGCGATTCCGCCCGAACGGTTAATCAGCAGACTGGTGTTGTAGTGCCGCGCGCCGTCCTTCTCAATCAGGCTGCCGGCGAGGACCCAGGAGCCGGTGCGCCGCGCGAGGGCGCGCAGCCATTTCACTATCAGCCCGTCCTCCAGGCCGGATACTTCAGTCGTGCCGGGGGGCGTCACTCCAAGCGGCTCGGCGGCGGAGCGGTAATCGTCATCGCTGCCGCGCACGGCGAACACCTCGGGAAAGGCGATCAGGTCCGAAGGCGGCGCCGCCAGAAGCAGCGGTTCAAGCCGCGCAAGGTTTTCGGCGACGTCCCGGCCAGCGCTGTTCTGCGCTATTGATACGACCAGCGGCGAGGATGGCAAGATTGTTTTCATTAAAGTCAATATTAGCACAAGGCGAGCCGAGCGTCAATACGACAATCAAGAAGTGCAATATTGCATAACGATGGACATTGAAGATGTCTTGTCAATGGGGATGATTTAGTGTAGGCATTTATCCATGTTGGATCAGAAAAGCATCGTTAAGTCAATCATTGCAGGCAGCATTGTCTGGCGAAGACATTCCCTTGAAAGAATGCTGAGAAGGGATATTTCAAGACACGACGTCTTAAAGGTTCTGCGGAAAGGCGAACAAATCGAAGATTACCCCGCGGATTTTCCTTTGCCGTCCGGACTGTTCTATGGTAACATATGCTCAAGAACGTTACATGTTGTGGCGGCAATGGATGACGCAACGGGAATTATTTATATTATCAGCGCGTATGAGCCTGATGAGCAGCATTTTAAGAGGGATTTGAAGACACGGAGGATAAACTGATGAAATGTGCCATCTGTGGCGGAAAAGCAAGAACAGGTAAGACCACAATTAGTGTTGATACTGGAGCCGGTGTGGTGGTGATTCGTGATGTGCCTGCATTTATTTGCAGTCACTGCGGCGAAGAATGGTTGACTGATCGTTCCGCACAGAAGGTGGAACTCCTGGTGTCACGTGCAAAACGAGCAAAAACACAGATCGAGGTCGTTGCAATGGCATCGGTTTGAGCTGGACACAATGACGCAGGTGGTCGCCGCGTGTCGGTCGTCCAGACCGGCGTGGCCTTCGAGCCGGTCGGCGACATGTTCAATCTGTACGAGTATGCGGCATCTGAAGTTCATCCGCATTCCGAGGCACGCAAAGTGTGCCCTCGGAACAACACCCGGAGCGAAGTCGCGGACGCAGTGCGATATTCCCGCCCATATCTCCGAAATGTTGGCGGGCAGCCCCGCCCATATCTCCGAAATGTTGGCGGGCAGGTCGGTAGCAACACGAACGACACAAGCGAGCCCGTCGGCCTCCAGGATTGGTCCTACGCTTACGATAACATCGGGAACCGCACCGGCACGACCAAGGCGAACGCCGCAGCCGATTGCACCGCCAACGCATTGAATCAATACACGGAAAGATCAGTCCCGGATTCCTCTGACATCATCCGCCCATATTCAGTAGAAAATGTTGGCGGACAAGTAGGTTCCGCCGAAACCAACGTCACCGTCACGGTCAACACCAACGCCGCCACCCGTCAAGACTACTGGTATTACCGTCTGGGCGTGGATAACCTCTCCAGCCACCAACATTGTACCTCGAATAGTCTGCACGAATTCAGTCTTCGATTTCGGCGTTATCGCCGGAGGCGAACCCGTCGAACATGACTTCATTCTCGCCAATCCGGGCTCGTTACCCCTCGATATATCAGAAGTGAGGGCATGTTGCGGCGCTTCCGCCGCACTCTCGACCAACATCGTTCAGCCCGGCTCGAACACTATTCTTCGCATATTGCTGGCCGCGCCCGGCGGCTCCGTCAAGATCAACAAGAGCATTTACGTCCACTCGAACGATCCGACCTCCCCAATCCTTCAGCTCAAGCTCAAGGGGGAAATCGTCCGTGATGGCGCTTCCTTCAAACCGTGATCCCAATGCGGCTTGAACCCGCAACCCGACTCGAGCAGCTTCCGGGCGCGTGCGCGAATATCGTCGAATTCCGATTCGAGAGCGATGAGATGTCCGCCAAAGGCTGCCGAAAAGCATTCTCGCTCGTGGTCCTTCTCTTCTATTTTCTATTTTTTGTTCAGGATCACGCCCCGACTCTCCAAGAGGTCGGGGCAACGGGGGACGCACGCGTTCCCTGATGGAAGACCGGGGAGTCCGGACATCTTGCACCTGATCGCAGATGTGCCCGTGCGCATGGCGCCAGGAAATATTGACAAGTGTATGGCTTCATGGCACAAGTATGCACGCCTGATAACAACTTGGCGCTCAACAGCGGCGTTCCACCACGGACAGGCCAAGCCGTCGCACTCCAAAACAAACACGCAATAGCAACACCTACGGAACTGACTTGGCCGGGGGCAGACGAAAGATATCTTGACAGGGCTTTGAGACTTGTTATCGTAATCTTTCATTCTTTTCAGCAGTGCATGATTTAACGGTTAACAAGAACAGGGAGGCATGGAAATGGCGAAGAAGCAGGCGAAGAAGCAGGTGAAGGGTAAGGCGGCGAAAAAGGCTAAAATTGTGAAGAAAACCCCGGCAAAGGCGAAATCAAAGGCGAATAAGTACGTCTATCTGTTCGGCGCCGGCAAGGGCTATACCGAGGGCAGGGCGGAGATGAAGAACCTGCTTGGCGGCAAGGGCGCTAACCTTGCCGAGATGTGCAAGATAGGTCTGCCGGTTCCCGCCGGCTTCAGCGTCACCACGGAATGCTGCACCGACTTCTTCAAGAACGGGATGAAATATCCGGGCAGCGTGAGGAAGGAAGTTGAGATCGCCCTTGCTAAAACGGAGAAGCAGATGGGCATGAAGTTCGGCGATCCCAAGAACCCGTTGCTCGTCTCCGCCCGGTCCGGCGCGCGCAAGTCCATGCCCGGCATGATGGAAACGGTTCTCAATATAGGGCTTTGCTCGAGAACCATCCCGGGGCTCATCGAGAAGACCGGCAATCCGCGCTTCGTATACGACGCATACCGCCGGCTGATAATGATGTATTCCGATGTCGTCATGGAAAAGGCGGAGGGCGTTATTCCGGCTGAGGGCAAGGGGATAAGGGTGCAGCTCGACAATCTCATGACCGATATGAAGAAAGCCAGGGGCGTTGAGAAGGATACGGACCTCGGCGCCGATGATCTGAAACAGCTCAGTGACGAATTTAAGGCGCGCGTTCAGTCCGTCCTCGGTCAACCCTTTCCGGACGATCCCGTCAAGCAGCTTTGGGGCGGCATAGGCGCCGTGTTTAAGAGCTGGAACGGCAAGCGCGCGATAAGTTACCGCAGGATCGAGGGCATTCCGGACGAGTGGGGCACGGCGGTGAATGTTCAGGCCATGGTGTTCGGCAACATGGGCGAATCTTCCGCAACGGGCGTTGCTTTCAGCCGTAATCCGGCGACGGGCGAGCACAAGTTCTACGGCGAGTGGCTTGTGAATGCCCAGGGCGAGGACGTGGTGGCGGGCACCAGGACCCCCAATCCTCTCAACGAGTCCACCAAGAACGATCAGAACAGGCATCTCGCGTCGCTCGAGACGGCCATGCCGCGGGTCTACACCCAGCTTGACAACCACCAGAAGGCGCTTGAGCGGCATTACCGCGACATGCAGGATATCGAGTTCACCATCCAGGAAGGCAAGCTCTACATCCTGCAGTGCAGGGTGGGCAAGCGCACCGGAACAGCGGCCCTGAACATGGCCATGGATATGCTGGCTGAGAAGCTGATCAAGGAATCTGATGCGGTGCTGCGTCTGCAGCCCGCGCAGCTTGATGAGCTGCTGCATCCGATCATTGATCCGGGTCCGGAGAAGTCGGCCACGGTCATTGCGAAGGGCCTTCCTGCGGGTCCGGGCGGAGCAGTGGGCCGCGTGGTCTTCACATCGCAAGACGCCGTGGAGTGGGCCAAGAGGGGCGAGAAGACAATCCTCGTGCGCGAAGAGACAAACCCGGAGGACGTGGAGGGGATGCAGGCTTCGCAGGCTATTCTCACGGCGCGCGGCGGCATGACGAGCCACGCGGCGCTCGTCGCCCGCGGCTGGGGTAAGTGCTGCGTGGTCGGAGCCGCAATGATCCACGTGGACTCAGCCGGCAAGAAAATGACGATCGGGGGCAAGGCGTTCGAAGAGGGCGCCACCGTTACGGTGAACGGAACGAAGGGCACGGTCTACGAGGGCGAGCTTCCCATGATGGACGCCACCGAGAATCCGCGCTTCCAGAAGTTCATGAAGATCGTGGACAAGTTCAGGACGCTCGGCGTGCGCGCGAATGCCGACACGCCGGACGACGCGAAGAACGCCCGTGCGTTCGGCGCCGAGGGTATAGGGCTGTTCAGAACCGAGCACATGTTCTACGGCAAGGGCAGCGATCAGCCGCTCTTCCTGCTGCGCAAGATGATCCTGAGCAACACGACGGCGGAGCGCAGGGCCGTGCTTGACCAGTTGTTCCCGTTCGTCAAGGAATCAATCAAGGGCACGCTGAAGGCAATGAATGGCATGCCGGTCACGATCCGCCTGCTGGATCCGCCGCTGCACGAGTTCGTTCCGAAGGACGAGCAGAAACAGCGCGAGCTGGCTGAGGGGCTGGGCATCAGCGTGGACGAGGTTCGGAAGCGGGGCGACCAGCTCCACGAGTCGAATCCCATGATGGGCCATCGCGGCGTACGGCTCGGCATCACCTATCCCGAGGTTACGGAGATGCAGGTCCGCGCGATCCTTGAGGCGGCCGTCGAGCTCAACAAGGGCGCGAAGAAGTGCAAGCCGGAGATCATGATCCCCGTTACGTGCGACGCCAGGGAGCTGACCGACCAGAAGGCGATATGCGCGAAGGTCTATCGCGAGGTGTGCGCCAAGGCGAACGTGAAGAGCATTCCGCACATGATCGGCACCATGATCGAGATACCGCGCGCCTGCCTCACGGCGGACAGGATGGCCGAGGAGGCCGAGTTCTTCTCGTTCGGCACGAACGATCTCACCCAGATGGGCTTCGGATTCAGCCGCGACGATATCGGCGGGTTCATGAACGAGTATCTGGAGAAGAAGATTATACCCGCTGACCCGTTCCAGACGATTGACCAGGAGGGGATTGGCCAGCTGGTTCAGATGGCTGTTGAGAGAGGGCGCAAGACGCGGAAGGATCTTAAGATCGGTATCTGCGGCGAACAGGGCGGCGATCCCGCTTCAGTGGAGTTCTGTTTCAAGTCGGGACTCAACTATGTGAGCTGCAGCCCGTTCCGCGTCCCCATTGCCCGGCTCGCGGCGGCACATTCCGCGCTTGGCGCGAAGAAATAGCGGCCCCGGAGCGCGATAGGCGCAGGGTGAGAGCTGCAGGCGCGTTTTGAATCCGCGCCCGCCTTTCCGGGCGGGCGCGGGGTTTGCGCTTTGTCGTCGGCCGTCGGGCCGAGTCCGTTCCATTGCGGCCGCCCGGCGCCGGGTTCGCCGCCGCTGCGCGGCCCGCGGAGGCTTGTGATGAAAAACTTTCCGGCCAGGTCGAGCGCGGCATTCACGCTCATCGAGCTTCTCATGGTGCTGATCCTGATCAGCATCATGCTGGGAATAGCATCGCCTTTCCTCCTCCGCTCGATCCAGGGTCACAGGCTCACCACCGCGGCGCGCACGCTGACCACCGTGGCGCGCTATGCGAGGAGCATGGCGCTCCTGAAGCAGAGCGACCTGGCGATTACCTTCAACGTGGACACGGGACATATAGACCTCGTTTCCTCCAATACCACCCTGCCGCGCTTCTCCCGCATGGTGAAGGGAGTGACACTCGCCTACGTTGAAGTGGATGGTCTCGACGGGCCAACCACGGAGGGAGTCTGCACGGTCCGGTATTCCAGGACCGGCGTCTGCACGCCGTTTTCGGCAAAGGTAATTGACCGCGCGGGAAACTACGTGGTTGTCAAGGTTGACGCATTGTCCAGCGTGAGAGCGATAAAATATGGAGCAGATCAAGCAGCGGCGCAATAAATCCTTTTCCGTCCGTCCGGAGTCCGGGGTGACCCTGGTGGAGGCCATTCTCGCCCTCGCCATTCTCGGTATCGGGATTTTTGTGCTCATAGAGACGACAGCCCGGTGCCTGGCCGTAATCCGCACCAGCAAGCATTACCAGAACGCGCGGGCGGTGCTGGACCGCGGCGAGCTGGACTACCCCGTCACGGCCACGAATTCCGCCGAGGAGAACGCGGTTTCCGGCGTCGAATACCCGGGCGGATTCACCTTTTCGCGCAGCCTGGAGCAGGTCGCCGGCGAGGAGTCCCTATATATCGTCAAAACAAGGGTGGTGTGGTCGGAAACCGGCTTGTCTTCATTCGAGGAGGTTGTCGGATATCTTTATTGTCCGGAGAAGAGCGCACTGGAGTAGCAATGCCGGGATCAGTCTGCCCGCGCGCGGCTTGTCCGGCGAAGCTTCCGAGCGAAGACGGGAGCGCACGGTTGCCGAGCTGGGGCTCGGCGTTCCCAGGTGGATAGGCCTTGTCTTCATAAAAATAACACAACTTATTTTTTGTCGCAGTTTTCAAACAATGAGGTGCTAACGTGAGCGGAGAACGGATTCTGAAGCGGACCGGGGGCGGGTTCACGCTGATCGAACTGCTTGTTGCCATCTCGCTTATCGCGACCGTGATGGCGATAACCTTCACCACTTTCTACAGCGTCTCGAACGCGTGGCAGAAGGGCATGCGCATGGCGGAGAACCTGAATCACGGCGAATACGTGATGGACCAGCTCGTTCACGGCCTGCGCTCCGCGTTTTATCCGGGCGCCAAAACTAACGCCGGCAGCGCCTATTACGGGTTTTTCCTCGAAGGCGGCGGATCGGGGCCGGGCGCCAGGGACAGGTTCGGCTGGGTGAAGACCGGCGGCGCCCTGCTGGGGCTCAATGACCCGCTTCGCAAGGGGGTGCACCGCATCCGGGTGTCGGTTGAGGAGGACGAGGACGGTTTTTCTTCCGTGGCCGTGCGGACGTGGCGGCCGTACGGCAATCCGGAGGGCTTCGTTCCTGAACAGGCCAGCCCTTTCTTCATATCGTCGAAAATTGACGGGATAGCCTGCCGGGTGTCAACGAACCGCACGGATGACGGTTGGGAATGGGAGAGCACGTGGGAAAACGATGCTACAAACAGGTTGCCGCTCGCTGTTGAAATCACGCTGTATCTTGAACCGCTGTACGAGGACGAGGATCCGGTGGAAATGAAACGGCTTATTGAAATACCGGTTGCCCCCCTTTCATGGGTTGCCGGGCATGGCTAATGGAGTGGCTGAAGATGAAGTGCGCGAGCTCGGTTATATTGTTGCCGCTGGGAGCGGCCGCCGCGGACCGTTGCGAAGTCTCTGTTCAGGGGGCGCGGGGCGGGTCGGCGCTGATTATCGTGCTATGGGTGATAGGTCTGCTTTCGATGTTCGTGGTTGCCTTTGCCTTCGACATGCATATAGAGTCGCGCATTGCCTCCACCTGGCGCAAGAAGGTCAAGGCTGAATACCTGGCGCAGGCCGGGGTCGAACTGGCGCGCATGGCTATGCTTGAGATTGATGATCCCGACCTGACCGACGAGACCCTTTCCGATTACCTCGCCAAGGGCTCGGACCAGGATCTGCGCCACGCTGTTGTGACGCTCTCCGGCGGAGGCGGCGCGGAACTCGCGCGGGAGCTTGGCGAGGGCGGCGTTTCCGTGCTCATTCAGCCCGAGAACTCACGCATGAACATCAACAGCATGATACATGCCGCCGACAGGGATCTCACATTCGAGACATGGAATCCGCTTCTCGAAATGGCCGGTGTTCCCCGCGAGGAGCGCGATGTGCTGGTGGACTGCATGGTGGACTGGGTGGATGAGGACGAGTTCACCCATCTCAACGGAGCGGAGTCGGCTTATTATGAAACTCTCGATCCCCCGTATAAGTCAAAGAACGGACCTCTGGATACCGTGGATGAGCTGTTCCTGGTCAAGGGGTTCGACCTGCTCGTAGATGAGTCCGGGATCACGGTCTATCAGGCCATCGCGCCCTTTCTGACCGCTTATTCCGAGGATCAGAAGATCAACATCAACAGCGCATCGGCGGAGACGCTCACGGCCTTCTTTGAAATAGACTCGATAATAGCGGAGAATATAGTCTCCGAACGGATCGGCCAGGATGGAATCGAGGGCACTGAGGACGACGAGCCGTTTAAGGATATTGATGATCTGTTGACCCGCGTTCCGATTCTCGATAAGTCAATTGAGGATTATATCACTTTCAGTGCGATGGGCAGGTTCACCATCCTCTCCCGGGGACGGGTCGGAGACGTGGAGCGCATGATCTCATGCGTTGTGTCGCTCCAGGATCAGCAGCTGCAGGTGCTGAGCTGGATACAGGGTGAAATGCCCGAGAATAATTGACTTCCTTCGTGTTATGGGGTATTTGATTACATAATGAATCAGATTACGAGCTTGCTGATAAAGGGAAGAACGATCCGCTGGACCGTTCTCGATGAGGACGAATCCGGCGCGCCGCGCTGTGTTTCGAAGAGCGTGGTTCTGGACATTGATGAGCAGGCAGCGTCCGAACCCGCAGCGCTTGCCGCGGCCATCGCAAATCAATGCCCGACGCTGCACGGGGAGGTAGTCCTTTCCGTGGCGCCCGACCAGGCGCTGATGCGGGTTATCGAACTTCCCACGGCTGATCCCGCGGAAATCGAGGGAATGATCCAGTTGCAGGCAGATAAGCTCTCGCCCTTTCCCGGCGACAAGATGGCCACCTCGCGGGAGGTTCTCAAGTCCACCGAATCATCATGCCGCGCGCTGATAATCACCGTGCGCAGAGCGGTTGTTGATTTTCTCGGTGACGTATGCCGCAAGGTCGGCTTGAAGATTGTGAGGATTGATGCCGATGTCATGGCATGGTGGCGGGTTTTCCTGGACGCCGGTTCGGTTGTCGCCGCAGGCCGGCAGGTGATGGTGCTTCTTGATCCTGATGGCGGAGCGATCATGGCATCGGAGGACGGCTCGCCCGTTTCCTTCAAGCCGCTGGGAGCGGCATCCGGTGTCGAGGATGCGGAGTACGCGTCGGAGATTTGCGATGAGGTGGGTTCCCTGCTCCTGTCACTGGATCTTGAACATGGAGAGAAGCCGCTCGCGCGCCTCGATGTCTGGCACGGGAGTTCCGGCTTCGAGGGGGTTGTCGAAAAACTGCGGGAGGAATACGGGAAGGACGTCGTCACAAGCCCGCTTGATTCCCTGCCGCCGGTCAGCGAAGGCCTTGCCCGCCGTTACTATTCCCCCCCGTTTACCTTAAGAGCCAACTCGGGACTGGAAGGGAAGGTTGATCTCGTGCCGCGGGCATGGCGGACCGCGGTTGACGCGGCGCGCCTGAAAAAACAGGTTGTCACCGGAATAATTATCCTTTTCGGAGTGTGGCTGCTCGGGATGACGCTTTTGGGCCTGGGCTATCAGTCAAGCCTTAAAAGGGTGAAGAGGATTGAAGAACGAATGGCCGGACTTCAGGAGCCGTCTGATGAAGTGCGCGCTCTGCAGAGGCAGGTGAACTCATTTGAGCAGTACCTCGACCGCAAGTGGTCGGCGCTTGAATGCCTGCGCGAAATAAGCAGCCTGCTCCCGCCCGACGTAAGCCTGACGTCCTTCCAGTTCAAGAAGGGGAAGAACGTGGTGGTGCGCGGAGAGTCGCAGGCGGTGGAGCCCATTATTGATTTTAATGAACAGCTTGTCGCCTCCCCCTTGTTCGGGGCGGTCGATATGGGCGCAATACAGCCGAGGAAACGCAAGGACCAAACGGTCCAGACTTTTCAAATGAACATCGCAATACCGGAACAGGACCAATGAAGTTGACGTCTAGAGAATTGATTCTGAGCGGCATCACCGCCCTGATGGTGCTGGTTGGACTGTCCTATTGGTTCGGTAAGCCCAGAATTGACAACTGGCGGGAGTTGGGCGCTAACCGGGAGGCAGTGGAGCGCAGGGTGCAGCTTGCCGAGCGCGTGATCGGGCAGAAGGGCTACTGGGAGGAGCGACTGGATGCGCTGCGCGGCAAGGTGTCCGCCTATCCGCCCGACAAGGATGCCACCGCTGATTATCTCAGGATTCTCGAACGCGTGGCAAAGGCCGACAATGTGAAACTCATCAGGCGCAGGGCCCGGAAGGAAAAGAGCTACGGCAAACTCTACGAGCTTGGAATCGACTGTACCTGGGAGGCAGATCTCGAATCGCTGATCCGGTTCCTTCATGGGCTGGAACAGGAGAACGTGACGATGAATATTGACGACCTCACCATTGCGCTGATCTCGGGAGGCAAGGGCCAGTTGAAGGGCGATTTTTCGCTCATCTGCGTCTATACCCGTGATGCCGCACCCGCTGAATCCGCCGCGCCCATGCCTGAACAGATTGACGCTCCGCCGGTGTCTAATAACGAATGACGAAAAGGGATGAATAGCGGGAAGCGTGTTCTTCTTTTCTTGCCCTTTTTGCGACGGTATGGCAGAATGCCTGAAACTGTATGTTCAGTTTGCTGATTTATGTGATATGAGCATTAACCGATATTTCAAGCTGGCGGTTGTCTATCTGGCCTTGGGACTGCTCTGCGTTCTGCCTGCCGCCGCTCAGGTGGAATCTGTCGAGGAGCCTGTTACGGCTCAACCCGAGGCGTCGGAGGAAGCACAGCAGGAGTCGCCTGCGCCGGCTCAGCCGGAATCGCCGCCCGCGCCGGATGAACCGTCTGCCGAGCCCCCGACCGATCCGCCGCTGCGGCCTCCTGTGCGCGCGCCCGTCCTGCGCCAGTTCCGGGGCGGGGGAGTCACAAATTTCCCGGCAGGCATTGTCGCGGGTGAGACGGATCCCGATACGGCCGTTTTCGATCCTGGAGATAATACGGAAGACTCGCCGCCCGCGGACTCTTCGTCCATCGCGCAAGACGAGAGGATGGTCGGACTCAAGTATGACGAGTGGGATCTTAATGAGGTCCTGAAGGACTACAGCGACTGGACCGGGCTCGCCCTGATGAAGGCCCCGGGTCTGCCCAACCCCAAGATCACCCTCAAGTGCCCCAAGCGGCTGCCCATGAACGAGGCGCTTCTCGCCATCGAAAGCATCCTGGCAATGCACGGCGTTGCGCTTGTTCCCATGGGCGACAAATTCCTGAAGGTCGTTCCCATTGCGACAGCCAGGCAGGAGGGCATGGTGACCGGCACCGGAGAGATCAGGAAGGACGCGGAGGATACCGACCATCTCGTCAGCCAGATCGTCATGCTCAAACATATTGATATCGCGGAGGCTCAGTCCTCCATACAGAACTTTCTCCACTCCTATGGCAAGATCATTGCGCTCGAGCGGGTGAACAGCGTGCTGATCACTGATACGGCCGTGAATATCAAGAGGATTCTCGAGATACTGCAGTATATTGACCAACCGGTCGAGTCCCGCGAGGAATTGCGAATCTTCCGCGTTGTCTATACAAAGGCGTCCGAGGTGATGGGAAAGATCCAGGCTATTATCGCGGATGCCGAGAGCAGGGATGATCGGACCACGCTCCTTCGCCAGCAGCTGGCGGCCGCCAGGTTCCCCACGAGGACGCCTCGCTCACCGGTTCCAGGCAATCCCGCAGCCGCTTCCATGCCGACGACAACGACAACCGAGGCGGCTGAGGGGCGGGGACTGATTTATGCCAAGGTGAAGATGGTCGCCGACGACAGGACCGGATCGCTTATAGTCATCACCAGGCCGGAGCAGTTCAGGTTTCTCGAAAGCATTATCGCCGAGCTGGACCGGCAGGTTGAGCCGAACGTGACTATCAAGGTTTTTAGACTGCAGTACGCGAAGGCCGAAGATGTTGTCAGCGTGCTTAACTCTATGATCACGTCGGGAACCAAGACCGGGCCGGTGGTTCCCGTGCTGCCCGTGGCGCCCAAGACTTCTGATTCGAGGACGAGGGACCAGCAATCGGCGACATCCGCGGAGGGCGCCGAAATCACGGGACGCCTCTCGCAGGACGTTAAGATAATAGCCGATCCCCGCATCAACGCCCTCCTGGTCATGGCTAATAAGTCCGATATGGCCGTCATCGAGGACGTCATGAACAACATTGATATAATGCTCTCACAGGTGCTGATCGAGGTGATCATCGTGGAGATAGGTCTGAGCGATAGTGTCCAGAGCGGCATTGACTGGCTTCAGCGCTCGATGATCGCTTATAATGAGAAGAGCGGCGGAGGACGCCGCGCGTTCATGGGCTTCTCGGGCGTGAGCAGGGAGGCGACCGGGTCCGAGATAAGGGACGGTGCAGGCATCCGCGCCATAAGCGACAGCACCGCACCGGCGGGCTCCGGGCTGAGCTACTATTTCACCTTCTTCGATTTCAACCTCGACGTCGTTCTTAATGTGCTCGCCCAGAATTCTCAGGCGAGGCTGCTCTCCACCCCCATCATTCTCACCACCGATAACACGGAGGCCAGGATAATGGTCGGCGAAAAACGGCCGATCGTGACCTCCACGAGCATCACTTCGGGCGGAACTCAGCAGTCCGCCTACCAGTACACCGATATCGGCATAGAGCTCAAGGTGACGCCTCATATCAACAAGAAGGGTTTCGTGGTAATGGATATCGAGCAGAGCGTTGATAACGTGGGTACGTATGAGACTATTGACGGCAATCAGGTGCCCGTCATCGTAGCGAGGGAATTCTCAGCTTCGCTTTCGGTGGACGACGGACGCACCATAGTGGTGGGCGGCCTGATCAGCTCCGATAAGGGCAAGACGAGCTCCCGGATTCCATGGCTCGGCAATATCCCGCTGCTCGGCTACCTGTTCCGCTCGGATTCCGACGAGATCGTTCGCAGGGAACTGCTTGTGATGATCACTCCGTATGTGCTCGATACGCCGGAGAAGGTCTACGAGGAGACGGTCCGCCGCCGCGGCGCTATTGACGAGGCCAAGGATCTGATGATAGACAGTTGGTCGGGCAGTGAACTGATGCAGCAGGAGCCGGAGACGCCCGAAGGCGAGGAAGTTGACGATGTGCAATGAGAATCTATAAGCGGGAGGGATGAGTTATGGTTGCCATACGAAGGATCGCAGAGGAAGATGCGGACAAAGTGAGGACCCTCATAAGCGATATAATGCAGGGCGAGTTCGCCGAGGAAAGCGCGGCCTATGCCCTGCAGGATCTCGACGATCCCGTTCACTACTACGGGGGCAGCAACGATATATTCATGGTGGCCGAGAAGGACGGCAGGATCATAGGCACCGTTGCCATCAAGGAGGACTCGCCCGGCACCGCCCTGCTCAGGCGCATGTTCGTGAGGAAGGAGTTCCGCGGCAAGGGCTATGGCGACAAGCTGATGAAGAGCGCCGTGGAGTTCTGCTTCGAGCGCAGCTACCAGAACGTGATTTTCAGGGGCACCGACCGCATGCGCCAAGCTCTTAAGCTCTGCCTGAAAGAGGGGTTCGAGGAGGATGACATTCTTGCCACGGACGACTTCAAAATGTTCGTTCTCACGAAGAAACTTCCGCGCGCTAATGCCGGTTGATGGGCGCGTCAGTTGGAGTTCTTCAGCTTTCTTATCTCATCCCGCAGCTTGGCGGCGTCTTCATACCGCTCTTCTTTCACGGCTTCCTTTATCTGCTTCTCCAGCGCCTCCGCGGGAGTCATCGGCTTCGCGACATCCGCTTTCGCCTTTTCTTCTTCAGGCTCGATTATCACCCCAGCCTCGTCCATAACCTGCGCGGCAACGTAGATGGGAGCCGAGAACCTCAGCGCCAGCGCGATCGCGTCGCTTGGACGCGAGTCAATGCTGGACTCCATCCCGTCGTGTTCGAGCACGAGCGTGGCATAGAACGTGCCCTCCTTCAGCTCGCTGATAATGACATGCTTCATGCGGCATTCAAGGTTGTCCAGCACGTTTTTGAGAAGATCGTGGGTCAACGGACGCGGAATGACGACCTTCTCCATGAAGAACCCGATTGACTG
>JAGYMT010000100.1 GCA_018400335.1 Kiritimatiellia bacterium
TTTGCGGTTGATGATAAGCGGGAGTAATTCAGTGGCAGAATGTCAGCTTCCCAAGCTGGACGTCGGGGGTTCGACTCCCCTCTCCCGCTCCATCTCTTATTCTTGAACTTGTCATGTCCTGGACCGTCTACATATTGTACTCCAAGGCGCTCGATCAATACTATGTTGGGATGACGACGGATCCGGTCTTGCGTCAGAAGCAACATCTTCGGGGAGAGAGTCGCTGGACATCCCGAGCCACTGATTGGGTGTGCGTGGCCAGCGAGGATGTTGAAAGCAGGGAGAAAGCGCGTGCGCTGGAAAAGCGTATCAAGGCGCACGGAGCGCGTCGTTATCTTGAAGGAAAGAAATAACCTCGTGTCCGGACATTCTGGTCGTCATCTTTCCCCCGCCGGCCGCGGATTCTCCGGGTCGAACCACTGCTCCCAGGTCGGTGCGAGGTAGGGTGGCACTCCCTTCAATTCGAGGGTCAGTATGATGTCCTGGTAGCGGTGGTCAGATCGGGCAATCGTCGGCATGCGGGTTGCGCTGCCAACCGAGGGACGGATGTGCCAGATCTTTAAGATGTTCACCACGTGTCGGTCCGGAAGGGCGAAGCGGGAAGACCGCTCGAGTTGCACAGGTTACAGCCTTCAGGGTTGTCGGCCCATGCATATCTCACCGCTATAGGTGCGCACACCACTGGATGGCTCACCACGACCGTGCTTCCCTCTATCACGGCGGTCGCGTCATAAAACTGGCAGTCCGGTCCGGCGATGACGAAAGTTCGGAGTTCTCCGTCGCGGGCCGCCAGTCCGCCACCGGCATGCGCGAAGCGCAGACGGATGCGGCTGCCTTCGATTGTCATTCCGGAGAAGAGGGGACCGCATGGCTCTATCGGGTGATCATATGTCCTTGCAAGCGCCCACTGCGCCAGGCGGCGGCCCACGTCCTTCTTGTTCTTGGGGTGGATATCCACCGCATCGCCTATATCAATTGCAACTGCCATGCCTGTTTCCGGCTCGGAGCAGGTCATCAATTGCGCCTCGCGCAGGCGTGCCCAGGAGCTGTCAGGCTCGTGATTCTTTGCCGCTAAATAGTTCGCCAACTGCACCTGGATGAATGGAAAAATGCCCTGTCCCCATGCGCGGCGCCAGTCGCGGATCATGGCGGTGAGCATGCTGCGATAATAGGCGAAGTTCCCGGCATTGGACTCGCCCTGGTACCAGATTGCGCCGCGGATTGCGTAGGGCACAAGCGGGACGATCATGTTGTCATAGAGCATGTAGGGGCTGTTGGGATTGCCCGGGCCCATCGGTGCGGGGGGTTGCTCGATGAGGCCGAAGTTATGCTCCTCCCTGTAGAGCCAGTCGCCGGCGAGTCCGATACGTTTGCCCTTTCCGTCTGCGCGTCCAATGCTCATTGCTTCGGCCGGCCCAATCATACCTCCGGCGAACATGAAAGAATAAGCGCGCACCGCGATGACGTTTCTGCCCTCCTTGACCAGTGCGGGCGGGACGGTATAAGTCCGCGGCTTATCCCAGTGCTGTGTTTCGAAGCCTTTTCCCGTGGCTCCGACTTTCTTCCCGTTGAAATAGGTCACGTCCTGCTTGTCCACCGCGCCGATTTGGAGCTTCAGCTTCCGGCCGGCCCATGACTTCGGGGCGTCGAAGGCATAACGGAACCAGAATACGCCGCTGTAGTTGTGGCCCGCCTGCTGCCATGCTGTTGGAAGCTGGATGGAACCCCATCCTTCCTCGGAACAGTCGGGCCGCGCCCAGCCCTTCTTCCCGCCCTCGTTGCCGGGGTCTGACGGCAAAACCAATTCATTGCTCTTGGACGATGCCCAGAACGCGGGCGAGTGGGTGGTTGCCTCATAGCGCTCGGTCCATGCGCGGGTATCGGGGTTCTGCATGAGCGCTTCGCGGCTCGTCCATGTCTCCACAATGGTTCCGCCCCAGCTCGCGTCAATGATTCCGATCATTACATCCAGCTCCTCGTTGAGCTTTTTCGCGAAATGGTAGGCGACCGCGGAGAAGTTTCCCGCCGTGGAAGGATCTGCCATCTGCCACTTGGCGTCAACGTCATCCCTGCGCCCGGCCGTGGCCAGACGCGGCACGGTGAGCATCCTGACGGGAACTCCGGATGACTCGCGTACGGCCTTCTCGCCCTGCGGGCCGGTTGCTGACAGCGTGAACTGCATGTTCGACTGACCCGAAGCGATCCATACTTCGCCGATCCATACGTCGCTGATCTTGACGGTTTTGCCGGGCTCGCTCACCTTCAGATCGTAGGGTCCGCCCGCGGGCATCGGCGGAAGCCGCAGCAGGAATTTACCGTCCGCCCCGGCGACGTGCTCCGCGGCCCATTCGCCGATTCGTGCCATCACATGCGTGCCGGGTTTCGTCCATCCCCACACCGGCACGGGTATCCCGCGCTGCAGAACCGCATGGTCGCTGAACAAGGAAGCAAGTTTCATCTCTGGATCTCCTGTTTTGTTAAGTATTGCTAATACACAAGGCTCCTGAAATTGCTGATACGGTGGAAAGTGATCATGTTGGTGTCAGCAAGACGCTGATCCCTCCAAATGGTTGACCTTGAGCGATTTCGCGAAGGCCTTTGCAGAAGTCTTGCGTTCCGGCTTGAATCGGAGCGTACGCGACTCGCTAGCGAGCAGCGTCACGGCGTTATCGTCGAATACGCCCGGAATCCCATCGGCATCCGCCGTTACGAAGAAAGCCGGAGCATCGGTCTTGAGCGTCACGAGGAATCCGCCTCCGTCGGCTTTGACCGATGTCCTGATCTTCGCTGGAGGCAGCGGGCATCGCTTGTACTCCGTGAGGAACAGGTCGTTGCGGACTTTGCCCTCTTCTGTCGTCATCTCCGCGATCATGAACCCCTGGTTTGGCGCGGCGGGCAGTTTGTTGAGGGGGTAGATGGCCAGCCTGCGCGAGGAGCCGGGCGGCAGGGTGAACTTCCTCCTGTCGGTCCAGAGCGTACGGCCGTCGAAGCCGACGAGCGATACGCGCAGCGAGCCTGAGCGTTTCTGTTGCCGGTCGTTCACGCCCCACAGCTCGATGGGTTGTCCGTACTTGCGCTGGAACATCGTGAGCATCACGGGGGCGAAGAAGCGCTTCGCCATATAGTGAAGGATCTTCCATTTTCCGCCGTAGTTCAGGCTGGCCCAGCTTGCGACCGGCCAGCAGTCATTTAACTGCCAGAATATGGTTCCCATGCACACCGGCCTGATGCTGCGCCAGTATTCAACGGCGGTGCGGATCGCCACGCCCTGCTGCACTTGACTGAGATAGACGAAGTTCTCGAAGCCCTGCGGCATGCGGAAATAGCGGCTGAACATCTCGATGATCTTGGAATTCCCGCCCCCGTTTCGCTGGTGATGCTCCATCACCGGCGCGGTGACGTTAAATTGATCGGGAGAGGCATAGGTTCGGATCACGTCCATTGAGGGGAAGGACTGGTAGCCGAACTCGCTGCAGAAGCGAGGCGTCTTGTCGTAGTAGGCCTGGAACGGTTTGCCTCCATGCCACACTTCCCAGTAGTGCATGTCGCCGCGCGTGTCGTTGTGGAAGCAGTCCGAATAATCGCCGCGTCCGCCGCTGGGCGAGCACGGCCAGTAGCTGCGGGTCGGATCGCAGGCGTCTACTGTCGCTCCGATCACGCCCTCGTACAGGCGATCGTAATCCACCAGGTACCGGTCGCGGTTATCGCGTGATTCCTGATACCAATTCAGGGCGGCGAAGTTCTCGTTGTTGCCGCACCAGATTGCGATGCAGGCGTGGTCCCGGAGCCGCTTGACCTGGTGCGCGACTTCGGCGCGAACGTTATCAAGAAAATCCGGCGTTGCGGGATAGAGTGAACATGCGAACATGAAATCCTGCCATATCAGCAGGCCCTTCGCATCGCACAGCTCGTAGAAGATGTCCCGTTCGTACTGGCCGCCACCCCATACGCGAAGCATGTTCATGTTCGCGTCGGCTGCGCTCTGAAGGAGGTTCTCATACACTGCGGGTGTCTGACGCTGCGGCATGGAATCAGCCGGGATCCAGTCGGCGCCCTTGCAGAAGATATCCACACCATTGACGCGGAATATCATTGAGAGCCCGGTCTTATCCTCCTTGTTGATCAACTCAAGCGATCTGAGCCCGATCTTCCTATTCCACGATGCCGAGCCGAGCCGCACCTTGAGATCGTAGCGGTACTGCTCTCCGTGTCCGTTCGGCCACCAGCGGCGCACGTTCTTCACGCGCAGCGTACGGACTATCGTGTTCGGGCCCTTTTGAAGTTTCACGGAGGTCTTCAATGATGCGCCGCCGATTTTGATCTCGATCGGAACGGTGCCGTCCCGCAGGCCCTGGGCCTCGATGATCACTTTGACAAGTGCATCCTTCCCTCGAAAAGCGGGCTCGGTCATCACGTAATCAAGCCGCACATCGCTCGCAGCGTGCAGCGAGATGCCGCCCTGGATGCCAGAGACCATCAGACAGGGACCCCAGTCCCACCCGCTGTGGCACTGCACCTTGCGTATCATGTTGCGGTGCATGGATTGTACGGGATTCATGCCGTGCGGAGATGGGTGGGACAAGGCCTTGGCCAGTTTCCTGCTGACCGGCTCGTGGGCCTTGATGTGGATGGCGATCGTGTTCTTGCCCGGCTTGAGCAGCTTCTTCACCTCGAAACGGTAGCGTCGGAACATATTATCCATGGCGCCCGCACGCCTGCCGTTGATGCTGATTTCGGCCACCGTGTCCACTCCATCGCAACACAGCGCCACGGAGGACTCAGCCAGCAATTTTGCAGTGACATCAAAGTCGCGTGTATAGGTCCAGTCGCTTGAGCCGAGCCACTGGAGATCTAGCTCGTTGGTCCCCGCGTAGGGGTCGGGCGCCAGGCCGGCATCCACCATGGCGCTGAGGTTGTCGCCCGGAACGAGGGCGTCCATACTGCGTCCGTCTTTCCCGCATGTGAGTTTCCATTGACCGTTCAGATTCAATTCCATTGTTCCCTCTCCTTAAACCTATTTAAGCCCAAGTCTCTCAAACTGTTCCTCCGGTGCGTCGTTTGCGTGCATCTCGCGCGCGAGATGCGTGATCATTTTCTTTTCCAGCTTGTCATCGTTCAATGGGTGCGCCTGCTTCGGGTCCGCCTCGATATCGAACAGCATTGTTCCGAAATCATGGGCGGCCGCCCATCCGTTCCTGCCGTTGGCCGCGATTCGCATCAGCGGACAACCCTTGGTGAATGGGAAGGGCGGCGCCATCACGGCGGTGCGCATTTCATCCAGCGAAAAGGGAGTTTTCATATGCGCTGGATTGTGCGTGTACTGGAACAGGGGACTATTCTCAGCGCTTGTCGGAGCGCGCATGTAGACATGGCGTCCGTCGGTGACGTTTACGTGCGCGCCGTGCATACCGAACAGCCCGGCCTCGCGTACGGGCGAATCATCGGCGATCGTCCGGCGGAGCGGCCGCCCCTGCATGTCCGGGGGAAGCTCGACCCCGAAGAACTCGATCAGCGTGGCGGGCAGATCAATGGTTTGTACCAGGCTTCCCCGTCTGCGTCCTGCGATCTTCGTTCGGGGGTCCCATATGAAAAGAGGCGCGTGCGCTATTTCGTTATAGAAGGGCATTCGGCACTTCGCCCACCAGTCGTGCTCCCCGAGCAGAAACCCGTGGTCGGTGTTGACGATCAGCATCGTGTCCTCCCACAGTCCGAGGCGGTCCATGGTGTCCAGCACCCGGCCGAGCTGGAAATCGCACATGCTTATCAGCGCGGCATTGAGCATGCGGTAGTGTTTGCTGAGCTCGCTGTCGCCCTCCCTGTCGAGCGCCCGGTAATCGGGCCAGTCGTTATTGAATCGGGAGAAGTCATAGTCGTAAAGCTGTTTGAAGCGTTCCGGAACGAAGTAGGGTTCGTGCGGGTCGAAAGTCTCGATTTGCAGGAACCAGTTGTCGCAGGCGTGATTGCGTTCGAGATACTCTATCCCCATGGCCATGGTCTTGGCCTGGGGCAGATCATCTTCGCCGCGCATGTGAGAACGGTTGATCCAGTCCTGGCGTATCCACGAATCAGCTCCCGACTTCTCCGTACGCTCCGGGTTGGACATGGGATAGTCGCACGGATCGGCGACATCGCCGTGCCATGGATCGCCCTCCTGTCCGCGCGAGATCTGCCAGTTGCTGTACTTCGTGTGGTAGTTCGCGCCGCCTTCCTCCCAGTAGTGGTAATGGTCGCTGATGAGGTGCGAGGGAATCCTGTTGCGCTTGAGCAGTTCCGGCATGGAGTCGTCGAACGGCTCCAAGGGACCCCAGCTTCTGTGGAGAAAGTTATAGCGTCCCGTGTGCAGTTCGCGGCGCGCGGGCATGCAGGGCATGCTCCCCACGAAACACTTGTCGAAGGTGCAGCAGTGTGCCGCCAGGCGCTGGAAATTTGGCGCGCGCACCCAGTCGCAGCCGTAGGGCGGCAGCATGTGCCGGTTCAACGAATCGAACATGAGCATTATGGCTTTCATTGTTTGCTCCGTAATGGCTTCGCCAACCCTCACCCCTGCCTGCGCCGCGTGTCTTGGCGCTTGCCTGCGTGTACGCCTGACTGCGAGCGAACTTGCTCAGGCAGGCGCAAGCAGGCGGCAGGCAGGCCTTCCCTCTCCCAGAGGGAGAGGGTGATCGTTTAACGCGCATCGAACCGTTTTCTTGTTTTTTATGGCGGTAACGCACAGATAAGGCACTAGCCAGCTTCGCTGAAAGTGTTCTGTGTTCAGC
>JAGYMT010000101.1 GCA_018400335.1 Kiritimatiellia bacterium
GCGCCGTCATTGTTTCGGGCGGCCAAAATTAGAATTGCTCTGTTTCTTGCGGCGAAAAAGTAGCGCAAGCGTCCTACCCCGACATCTCGGAGAGTCGGGGTCACTTTTTCGACCATGCAATGTGTTGTCTTGCATATTTGAACCATGCCAAATGCTTGAGTATTCGCTGCCGGCCGTCATAATTAGAATTGCGATGGAGATGACGCTTGACGCGAGGCCGCCGCGGTTCTACTGTATCGGGCATGAGTGCGCATCGGAAAGCAGTGTTCTTGTTGCTTTGTGTCATGGCTGTCCCCTGTATATGCGCGGAGAACAGGCCGGACGCGCCCGCGGCCGCTGAAAAGAGAGACGCCTTCACCAAGCACTGGTGGGAGAGGCTGGCATTCGGTGGTCAGCGTGCGATTCCGGCTCGACGAGGAGGGAATGATGCCGGACATGGAGTCCGCTCCAATGGAGGACGTGAAATGAAGCCGCTCGATATTGATGAACTGAAGCGCACTCCGGCCGACGACGGTCTCGTGGTCCGACTTCGAGCCGATGCTCCTGAAACGCTTTACGGACTTATCGGCAATGTTCTGGGACGTGACATTCGCGGTCTGCCTCTCGGCGATCGCGACGACCGCACGCGGATCGCGGCGCGCATCCTCGCTTATCGCAACGACGCGGGACACTTCGAAGATCAGGGTTCCACCCCTGGGCACGCCGTGCAGATGGCGATTCGCGCGCTCAATGTCCTGGGCGAACCCGTTCCGGAAGACATCGGGCCGCTGGCGCCGACCGATCCGACAGAACTCGCGGACTGGCTGAGAAGGCACGACTGGAAGAGCACGCACAAGAATCTCTGCGGCCAGACCATCCCCTTGCTGGCCAGCGGCCGCGTCAGCGCCGAGTGGATCGAGGCGTTTGTCCGCGACATCGCATCGCGCCTTTCCCCCGAGCGCCCGCTGGAGACCTGGTGCGCGGCCGGAGACCCGCCGTGGAAGGTCATCAGTTGCATGTTCCACATGCTCAGCGCGTTCGACGCCGGCCGGCTGCCCTATCCGCAGCCGGATCTGCTGATGGGGCGCCTGCTCGATCTGCGGTGGGAGGACGTGTCCGACGACGTGCAGCGCACCGAATGCACGGACGGCGACTGGTGTTGGCTGCTGCTGCGCCTGAGTGAACACGCGCCGCAGCAGGCCGAACGCGCCCTGGTTGCCATTCGCAAGGTCTCCGCGCGCCGGGTGCGCGCGATCCGCGAGGGGAGACAGGATCCGCAGCTTATCTGGACCGCGGTCTTCCAGTCCGCTGTCCGCGAGCACTATACCGGCGGCTTCCTGCGCGACAACTTCAACGATCCGGCGCTCTATCGGTTCTGATCTGAACGGAAATGAGAACGACATCAAAAGCTGGCGACGTCATTCACGGGTGGATCGACGAGCGTCAAGGAAAGGAAACCATATGAGCACGTTCGATAAACCGGGCATGAAGAAGGCCCTCAACGAGCCCGAGTTTGTGATCAGCGACCGTCGTCATTTTATTGGCGCGGGAGAGCACGGCTACCACACACACCGCATCCCAGCTCTTGCGACTTCGTGCGGGGGCGCAACACTTCTTTTCTGGGAGGGGCGCTGCGGGTCCTCCAGCGACTTCGGGCAAATCTACCTTCTGGTCAGCCGTAGCGAAGACAATGGCCGAAGCTGGTCACCGCCGAACATCGTCTATCGGGAAGGCGATGCGGACGACACGGTGGCCATCGGCAATCCGGTTCCTATCGTGGACGCGGAGACGAAGGCGGTTACCCTTCTCTTTACAAGGAACAACGAGCGGGTGTTCGCGACCCGGAGTCAGGACGACGGACGAAGCTGGGGCAATCCGCGCGAGATTACCGAGCAGGTTTGCCCCGCCCACTGGCTGCGTTATTGGACGGGTCCGGGGCACGGCATTCAGTTGCGGTTTGGCGTGCATGCAGGTCGGCTGCTGGCCCCTTGCTATCACTTGGAGCCGTCCGGCGCCGGAGGCCCCGATATCGGTTACAGTCATGCGATCTACAGCGACGACCATGGCCAGACCTGGCATGTGGGAGGCACTGTACTGCGTGGAGAGGGTATTGAAGAGAAAGCCATTGTGCATCGTTATCGTTGGTGGCCGAACGGGATTGTCTGGTCGGGTAGTGAGGCTCTTTGCGCTGAACTGCACGACGGCGAAATCTACATGCTGATTCGCGACCAGGCGGCGTGCCATAAGCGAAAAATCGTCGCCCGCAGTACCGACGGAGGCCAACGCTGGCGCCCCATGGGTCTCCAGTCTGACTTGCCCTGTTTCACGTGCCAGTCCGGACTGCTCCGGACGCCGGAAGCATTCACGCCAACCGGCGTCGCGGACAGGCTGTTGACAACCGGCATCGGTGAGAGCACCGAGGCGGGCGGCCGTCGAAACCTGACCCTGTGGATAAGCAACGACGGCGGTCGGTCGTGGTCGAAAACGCAGCTTCTCCAGGCCGGTCCGTGCGGGTACAGCGATCTCTGTGCCCTGCCGGGAGGCCGGATTCTCTGCGTTTACGAGGCTGGCGACAATACCTATCGCGACCGTTTGGAAATGAGGGTTCTGGTCCCGTTGAACGAAACGGAATCGATGGAATGCGATCAATGAGCCAAAAGATACGGGGCAGGTCGTTGCGCCAGATGCTGAAGCGGCTGCTGGGCATCCCGGAAACGCGGGGCGATCTGGCGCCGGACGCGCGCGGCGATCTCGAGCTGGGCGACGTGGTGATCGAAAACCGCGCAGTACGCCAGGCGTCCGATATGATCGATCTGGGTGCATATCCGGAACTACTGCTCGATGATTGCCTGGTGGAATCGATCACCGGCGTTTCGTTCCGCATGCACGAACCGCGCCGGGCGGAAACGGTGATCGTCAAAGAGTATCCCTGGGAAGGGGCTTCGGGCTTCGGCCATGTTTCCGTGCTGCGGGACGGCGACGTCTACCGCATGTACTATCGGGGCTACGTCAAACCGCCTGGTTATTCCTGGGAGAAGGACCTGGGGGTTTGCTATGCCGAAAGCCGGGATGGAATACGATGGGAGAAGCCGCCGCTGGGATTGTTCGATTGGAATGGGAGCACGGAAAATAATATCGTCTGGAAAGGCGGCCAGATGGCGCCCTTTATCGACGCCCGACCCGGCATTCCGCCGCAACAACGGTACAAGGCACTTGCCGGAAACAAGCCGACCGTCATGCTGGCGTCGCCCGACGGCATTATTTGGCGGATAATGCATGAAACGCCCCTGCCGATGGGCATCGCGATCTACCATCCCGAAAAGGATGTCTACATTGCCCTGGTGCGCGTGAACCAGCGCCCGCGCGGTCACCTAGGCATGGCGTACAGCGAATCCGCCGATCTGCGGGTCTGGTCCGACCCCGTACCGCTGGACTTCGGGGATGGGCCGCCCGAGAATCTCTACTTCAATGCCCCGTTGCCCTACTTTCGCGCGCCGCACATCCATCTCGGTTTCCCGATGCGGCTGACCTATCTCGATCCCGCGTTGCAGGACGGCGAGGACCGCACCGATGTCGTGCTGCTCTTCAGCCGCGACGGACGGCAGTACAGCCGGCGCCACCGGGACGCATTCCTTAGCCCCGGACCGGACGAACGTAACTGGGTCCGGCACGCCAACATGATGGCCTGGGGCATCCTGCCCGCCGGAGAAACCGAAATGTCCATGTATGTTGACGACCGGGGCGCCGGCGGGCTCCGGCGGCTGGCGCTGCGAACCGACGGTTTCGTTTCGTTGCGCACGTCTCACGCGGGCGGCGAAATGGTGACGCGTCCGCTCCGGTTCGAGGGGAACCGGCTGGTTCTGAACGTGGCGACCAGCGCGGCCGGCGGCGTCCGGGTCGAGATCCAGGATGCTGGCGGTAAGCCTTTAAAAGGGTTCGCCCTCGCCGACTGTCCGGAGTTCGCCGCCGACCGGATCGCGCATGTCGTCTCCTGGGCGATCGGCGCAGATGTCGGCGCGCTGGCAGGCAAACCGGTCCGGCTGCGGTTCGCCATGCGCGATGCCGATCTTTATGCGCTACGGTTCGAACATGGGGACTGACGATGAATGCGTTGACGAGTTGGGTTTTGAATGCAGGTCTGTTGGGGCTGATGTCAACGGTTGGCGCCGCAAATGAAGGAGAAATGAATAGCATGTTTATGCAGATCACTCATTATACTCAGGCAGATCCTTCGAACTACGCCGCCTGGCCCTCGCTCGTCAGGCTTGCGGACGGGTCGCTGTTGCTGGCCCACACGCTCGCCACCCAGCATTACGCGCCGAACGAGGGAAGAACGAAGATTCTCAGATCAAGCGATGGTGGCGCCACCTGGATTGAACGGTCCGAGATCGCCTCCGAGGGACTGGATTGCCTGGGCAACAACCTGCTGCAGGACGCGGCCGGCAACGTCTGGATCGTTCATCGCGAGCGCAAGGGGATGGATACCGTCGGATTCTCGATCCGCAAATCCACGGATGGCGGGCAGACCTGGGGAGCCAGGATCGAACTGCTCACGGCGCCGGGCGGCGGAGCGCGGGGCAAGCCGATCGAGCTGGCGGATGGACGGATCGCCGTCCCCCTTTATCGCGAGAAGCGGTGTGTTCTGGCGCTCTTCAATCCCGGCGACGGCTCCGTCGCGATCCAGTACGCCACCGATCCGGCTGACGGCGTATGGAACGAGTGGTCGGCGATACAGGTTCCGGACACCGGGATGCTGGTCGGCTTTGCCCGAAGCGACAGTCCCACGGCAACCGGGGTGTGGCGGTTCGAATCGAAAAACATGGGGGTAACCTGGAGCAAACCCGCGCTATTCGCGCCGAGCGCCTACACCAAGCCAGGCGACAACCAGAGCCCGGCCGAAGCACAAATTGTCGCGCCCGGTGTCACCGCCGTGATCTGGGCCTACGACCGGCAGAAAGGCGATTGCCGCCTGGCGCTTTCCCGCGATTACGGTGCGACGGTGGAGCGAACCATCCGGGTTTTCAACCGGCAGGTCGCACGCAAGGGCATGTATCCGTCTTTCTGCCGAATCGCGGATGACACGTATCTGGCGGCCTTCTACTTCGATGCCGGCGCCAAGGGGCCTTCCAACATCTACGCCATCCGGTTCAGTCTGGGCGACGCGACTCCCAGCGAAATCGGGGTAAGGGAGCAACCGCAATCGGAAACCCTCTACAACGGCATCGTGTTGCCCGCCACGTGGCCGCCGCGGAACATGGATCAGCAATCCGATGAACCCATGCCGGTTCCCTATCTCGCGAATCCGCCTGATGTTATTCCGATCGATACGGGGCGGCAATTGTTCGTTGATGATTTTCTGATCGCCGAAACCACCATGGAACGGATATTTCACAAGCCGGAGCGCTATTCCGGGAATCCGGTTCTGGCGGCCGAAACCGTGCAGGAAACGGAGATCAAGCCCCGCGTCGGTTTGCAGCAGGGTGGAGTGTTCTATAATCCCGAATATAAGCGCTTTGAGATGTTTTACCATTCCGGGACGCTCGACCCACGCCGCAGGCACTTGGCGTTCAGCCCGGATATGATCCATTGGGAGCGCCCGGATTTCGGCATGGGCGCGGGCAACTTGTTCCGCGAGCCCGGCCCCGGCGGTGAAGAATTTCCTCCGGGAGAGGCCGGTTCGGTTTTCGCGGTCTGGCTGGATGTTGAGTGTTCAGATCCGAAGGAACGCTACAAACTTCTTGGCTTTAGCAGGCGCGACCCCAGCGTGCATACGCTCCACACCTCCCCGGACGGAGTCCATTGGTCCAAACCCGTTCTTGCGGGGGCTGGTCATGACGCACAGTCCCTGTTCTACAACCCGTTTCGCCAAGTCTGGGTCTACAGCCTCAAATATTCCGTGAAGCGGAACGGCAAGAATCTGCGCGCACGCTGGTATGCGGAGAGCAGGGATTTCCTTAAGGGCGGCGACTGGAAGAACGCCGTCTACTGGACCTGCGCCGACCGGCTGGATAAGCCGGAGCCGGCGGACGGCTATCCGGCTCATCCTGGTCGGGGCGAGGTTTGTCAACTCTACGCGCTTCACGCCGTGGCTTATGAGAGCATCATGCTCGGCTTGCACGAAATTCATCGAGGCCCGGAGAATCCAGTATGCCGGGAAGGCAAGTTTCCGAAACTGACCGATCTGGAGTTGGCTTACAGCCGTGACGGGTTTCATTGGCGCCGGCCCGATCGCAGCGGCTTCATCCGCGGCAATCGCCGGCAAGGCTTCTGGGATCGGGCCTATTTGCACGGCACCACGTCCATCCTGGTCATCCATGAAGACCGATTGATCTTTCCCTATTCCGGATATAGCGGCATGGATCCGGACGGTTCGCCCGGCATTTACAACGGCGGCGCCATTGGCATTGCCACCCTGCGCCGTGACGGCTTCGTCTCGATGCGCGCCGGAGACGGGGAACAAGTTCTGCTGACCCGCCCCGTAACCTTTCGTGGCGAACATCTCTTCGTCAATGTAAATAACCCGGATGGCGCGTTGACCGTGGAAGTCTGTTCCGAACAGGGGTCCCCTCTGCCTGGCTTTGCCGCTGATGATTGCCTGCCTCTCTCCGCGGACAGCGCCAGGATATCCGTGAATTGGAAGAGCGGTGACAGCCTGGCGCGATTCGTCGGCGTTCCTGTCCGCTTCCGTTTCCACCTCTCGAAGGGCGACCTC
>JAGYMT010000102.1 GCA_018400335.1 Kiritimatiellia bacterium
CAGGGCGAAGCGAAGGTTATCCTTGAAGGTATTCTGGCCCATAACAGGCGGATCACCGCGGGCAGGAACGACGTCAAAGTTGGCAAGGGGGACAGAATGAAAGCAATTAATATGGTTTTATTCTTCATTGCGCTTGGACTGGCAGCCGCCAGCGCGCAGAACACCAACATCATCCGGAACGGAAGCTTCGACGATCCGGAGGACCCCCTTCGCGGCTGGTTCACCGACTACTCAGTTGTGGGCGCAGCCAAGTATAAGAACAATGCCGGCCTTGTTTCCGTTGTTCCATCGGAAGCCGGGCGTTCAAGGGTTATGAAGATGGAGAATGTTCAGGATGCCGGCACCAAGGCGGAGTCCCCGATATTCCCTTTCGATATAGCCAAGCGCTACCGCGCCACCCTCTATATCAAGGGCGGACCCTACCGGGTATATTTCGCCGGATACCAGTGGAAGCCGGGCATCAGGCCGCACGACGATCCTCAACAGGAAGAGCTTCGAATGGTCTACAGGAGCAAGGTAGCAAAAGGTAAGACGAGGTCGTGGGATCGAATTTCTCTGGAAATACCGGGCGTTGAGGCATCGGAACAGAGCTTGAAACATCTCAGGAAGGTGCGTTTCCTGCGCCTTTTCATATACTTCCACACCTTCGACGGCGTGGGTGACACCGGGTTCGTGGATGACGTGTCAATCGTGCAGGTCAAGTAAAACTTTTTCCACCACACCGTGTCCGGAGATTTGTGATGGCATCATCATTCGGCATTGACAGGCAGTTGAAGAGTATCGGACGGTCGCTTGTCTGGAGCCGTATCAGACTGCGGCTCCTCTGGGGTCTGACGGGACTGCTGGGCGTAGTCTTTATTTTCAGCATGGCTGATCTCTTCTTCAGGGTAGGCGCGGCTGGACGCCTGACGGCCGGCGGCGCGCTCCTGTGTGTGGTCGGCGCGATGGGCTGGCTGCTATACAGGACCTTCCGGGCGCGACTCTCGGCAGAGGGCGTGGCCGCCATTGTCGAGAAGGCACATCCCGAGCTTGACAACCGGCTCATCAACTATGTTCAGTTCTCCCACGCGGCCGGCGACAACCCTTTCAAGGATGCTTACATATCGTTCGGTGCGCCGGACCTGAAAACACTCGAGTATTCGAAGATGAAGAACCAGCGTGCGCAGAACATGGGCATGATAGCGCTGGCGGTGATGCTGACTTTCATCCTTCTGCCCGCTATATTTCTCGGCAAGGCGTGGAGCGTGGCTATGCTGAGGGTTGTTAATCCGTTCGCCGGTGTCCAGCCCGTCACGCTCACCCGCATTATAAATGTTCAGCCGGGCGACACCTTTGTCAAGCTGGGCGGGCCTGCCACTATTACGGCCGGAATCGAGGGATACACGGGGCACAGGGTTCGTATTGATATTCACCCGGAAGATTCGACCCGGTCCACCTACGACCTCGGCAAAATCACCGGATCGGGCATACAGGAATTCTCATATGTCGTTCCGCGGGTCAACACCAGCCTGCGCTACCGCTTCAAGGCAGGGGATGCCGTGCCGTCCGACTGGTACAAGCTCACCGCGCGCGCTCCGCCTGCTCTCACCAAAATAAGAATGCGGATTTCACCGCCCGGCTATACGAGCCGTGAACGACAGGTGATTGATGCGCGCAAAAGCGATCCGCTGATACCGTTCGGATCCATGGTGCGGATAGCGGCTGAGGGAACATCGGATCTCCAATTCCTGCGCGTCACGGCGCCGAACAGTGAGCCGCTGGAAATGCTCCGGCAGGAGAACGAAGGATGGGCCGGAAGCCTTTTTGTCACGGATGCGGGCAGCATCGTATTCGCCTCCGCCGACTCGTTCGGCTCCGTACTTCGCGACGAAGTGGCCTTCCGCGTCGAGCCCGACCGCCCCCCGTCAATTGAACTGATAGCCCCCTCCGGACGCGGAATCCTGTCCCCGGGCGAATCGGCGCAAATCACGTTTCACGTTGCTGATGACTACGGGATCACGGAAATCGTCATGGAGGAGATCGCGCCGAACCAGAGGGAGGACGCGCGGGGAACGGTTCTCACCAACTGGTCCCTTTCATCGGCACGGGAGGCCAGGGAAATCTGGCGCGACGAAAGATATGAAAAAACGAACAACATAATTGCCTACCGGATAGTCGCAAAGGATAACAACCCGTTTACCAACGGCATTACAATCTCGCGCCCGATCATCTTCAGCAAGGCTTCCAGTGAAAAGGTCGCCAAGCAGCGAGAGGAACTTGAGGAGAAGGGACTCTCCGGCATAAAGGAAGTGGTCGAACTGCAGCGCATGAACATTAAAACAACCCGATCGAACGGGGCCAGTCCGCTGGAAACCGGGGCGGAGGAATGGAGTGAGACCGCCGATCGGCAGACGCGCATACGCAAACTGACCCGTGATCTTCTGCAGAACCCCATACGTCCGCTTGGCGGACAGACCGAAACCGTGCAAAAACTGTTTCTGAACGAAATGCCGCTTGCCATAGAGGCGCTGGGCATGATTCCGTTGTCAGGACCCGAAATTGTTTCCGCGCGCCTATCCGAGGCGGTCCGCCTGCAGGAGGCGATACTGCGCGGACTGACTGCTTCTCAGTCCGCCGCGGACCGTGCCGCCAGTGATCGGCGCGAATCGGGCGTCACCGCCCTGATCCAGGCTCTCGTGGACAAGCAGGGCGACATCATCAAGCAGGTCAACACCTTCATTGAAACCGGGGCGAAAATACCGTCAGTGCTTGTTCGGCGACAGGATATGCTCGCATCGGACATGTCCGAATTCACACGAACGTGCAAGCGTGATGCCGTGACAGCGGAAGGCACTGACCCTGCCTTTGCCGAAATACTTGCCGCCATGGCCGACGAATCTGAAAAAAGGGCCGTGAAAAACGACATGATTATGGCATCGGAGCGACTTGAGCAGAACACAGGGTCTGCCGCCCTCCCCTTCGCCGACAAGGCTCTGGCCGGGCTGAAGGCCATCCAGGCCATGCTGGAGGGCGTCCAGGTGCAACAGCAGCAGGAGGATATGGCCATGATGGCCGAAGCTTTGGATCTGGCCAAGGAAAAGGTTGAGAAGGTCAACGAACTCCACCAGCGCGTGATCGAGTCCATGGATGCGATAAGGGGCAGCGTTAACAAGAACGACGAGGAGTTCGATACCTTCATGGAGGAATACACCGAACTGGTCAAGAACACGAAAGAGGCCCTGCTCACGGTGCCTACGGATCTGCATGTCTTCACGGACTTGAACGTGGGGAACGAGATGATTGAGGATATCTTCACCGTTTTCGAGGAGATCGAGCAGGTTGTCGGATCTGAGAAAATGTCCGCCGAGGACATCATCCCGTTTGCATACGTCAAGGAGAAGGAACTCGTCGAGGGAATGGCTGAGATCAGCAAGGAGATCGAAGATATAGAGAAGTGGCTTTCCGACAAGCCCGAGAATTTCAAGGTGGATACCGAGGCGCACGACAAGGAGGAAATGCCCGAGTCGGGTATAGCTCTTGGACCCCTGAAATCACAGGTGGAGGATCTTATCGGCGAACTGCTGGAGGAGTCCGAGGAGATGGCGGACGCGGCGGAAGACAGCGCGACAACCCATGCCATGCCTGACACGGAAGCGGGATGGGATGCGCTGGAGGGCGATATCTCAACCTTTTCGGCCGACGGCGTATCCGGCAACCAGAAGCCGGACCACAAGGAACAGGACGGCCGCTCGATAGTGGGCCGCGAGGGGATGTCCGTCGGAGAGACGGCCGCCGATTCCGGAACCATTAGCGAGGGCGATGAAGATATCGAAGCACGCCGGACCGAGGATCCCAGTCAGAGCGGCCAGGCGGATATTGACGGCGAAGGCAACACCGCGGCAACCGGCGGCGGAAAGCTTGCGACCGGCAAGGCTGAAGAGCTCGGCATGAGCGGCGGCACGGAGCGCAGAGAGTCCACCGAGGCAGGTTCTCAGGAGGGCATGGAGGCATTGCTTGCCAGGCAGGCTGATGCAATCTACGCGCAGGCTTCGCTCCAGAAGGTCAAGGCCGGCTCGCTCGTCGAGGCGGCCCACCACCTGCGTCAGGCGAGCGACGCAGTGGCGGACGGCCGCATACAACAGGTCTCGGAATTACGGAAGCTCGCCGTGTCAGCGCTGAGGAAGGCGCAAATTGAGCTTAATGCAGGGCCGATGGGATCGGTTGATATCACCAGGAAACCCGACGTCGTTGATTCCTTCACGGGCGGCGGGCATGACCTCGCCCCGCGCCAGTACAGGGACGCGGTGTCCGACTACTACAAGCTGCTGAACGAGTCCCTCTGATTAAGCCATGACGACAGCCCGATTTTCCCGTAAATGGCCGTTTTATATAGAGAGCATTGCTCAGCTTCGCAAGGAGGCCACGCGGCTGGGGCTCGACCTTGAATTCGACGACGATATCGAGCCGCTCAGCCAGCCGATTCAGCTCGGCAACCGTAATCTCTCAAACCGTTTTTGTGCGCTTCCCATTGGCGCAAACGACGCACTGGCGGATGGGTCCCCTTCCCCGCTGACTCTGCGGATTTGCTCCCGCCCGGCCTCGGGCGGCTTTGGTATGATATGGATAGAGGCGGCAATAGCGGAGGTGGGACCCGCGCATACCGGTGGGCTCGTGATGAACGAAGGAACGCTGGCTGGATTTTCGCGCTTGGTCGAGTCCGTCCGTAAGGCCGCCCGCAATTCCGGCCGCCAAGATGTTGTGTTTATCCTTCAGCTTCGATGCTTGTCCGGATCCGGTTCATCCGGTCCCGTTCCTGATGCCCTCTCAGACGAGGATATTGACCTCTTACGGGACAGTCTGATCGGAACGGCCGCCCTCGCAGGGACGGCCGGCTTCGACGGGGTGTGCCTGAAGGCCTGCCGCGGCGACCTCCCGGAACTGCTGCTCACGGCCAACGAACGCGAAGGAAAGTATGGCGGTGCATTTGAGAACAGGTGCAGGTTCATCAGGGAGGCGCTTGACGGCATACGCACGGCAGAGGCCGGGCTGCTCACCGCACTGCGGCTCAACGCTTTCCACGCCCGCGCGGACGGGTTCGGCGTTGACCGCTCCGACTGGCGGAATGCCGATTTTTCCGAGCCGGCCATGCTCGCCCGGGTTCTGCGTCAAGACGGGCTTGACCTCTTGAGCATAACGGCAGGTCATCCGAATCTGCTTGGCGACAGGGCAGAACGACTAACGCATCCGTTCCAGGATTCCGAGATCGGCGATGAGCACCCGTTGAACACACTTACAAGGAATCTTGCAATCTCAAACGCGGTGCGCGCGGCGGCGCCCGGTCTAACTGTGGTGACAGGGGGCTTCACCTGGCTTCGTAATTTTCTCCCGGCCGCGGCTGCTGCGGCGCTCAGGATGGAGTCGTCCGATATTATCGGGCTTGCCCGCCCCGCGCTCGCCTATCCCGATCTGCCCCGCGACTTATGCGAAAAAGGAACACCTGATGCGGACCGGAGCTGTATTCTCTGTCAGGCATGCCTGGAAATGGCGGATTCCGGCGCGCCGGCCGGATGCGCCGTGCACGATCGGTCGGTCTACGCTCCTCGCTACCGCTCTCTGCGCCGTTTCGCGCGCGACCGACTGCTCGGAGAAGCCGCCCGATGCCATCTCTGCTGCCCTGCGCCATGCGCCGCAGCCATTCCAGGCAGGATTGACGTGCCGTCGTTCATCAGGCACTTTGCGGCGGACAGGATAGACAGGGCTTTCGAAGTTATACGTGGAGCCAACTTACTGCCGGAGATGAGCATGGCGCTGGCCCCTGCCAGATATGCCGGAGAAGACGACTGTGTGGAGACCGTCTTATCCGGAAGGCCCGTGGCAATTCGTGACATTATGCTGGAGACATGCAGGATTGCGAGAGCCCGCGGAATCACTGCTGTCCGCCTGCCCGCGCAAACTTCAGAATGCGGACGAATCGCGGTTGTCGGAGGCGGCGCATCCGGCATAGCGGCCGCGGCGCGGCTGCTTGAACAGGGACATCGCGTCACGTTGTTTGAACGCAAACCCCGGCTTGGCGGAGTGCCTGAGATACTCATTCCAGGCTCTCGTTTCCCCGGCGCCGCGGCGGAGATTGACGCGCTTCTTGCGTCCGCGTTGAAATGCGGGAGAATTGATGTCAAACTGAATTGCGAATTCGGGGGAGGGAACCTTACACTCGACTCGCTGCGCAGCTCGTTTGACGCCGTTCTGATCTCCGCCGGGCTTTGGCAGGAGCGGCGGCTCGGGCAGGCCGGCACCGTCACGGCCGCCGGAGTGACTGATGCTCTCTCCTTCCTTGAGTTGGCAAAGGCAGGTCGGACCGAACTCTGCCTGGATTCGGTGGCGATACTTGCCGGGGGCGACTGCGCGATGGATTCGGCCGCCGTTGCACGGGAGTTTGGCGCCGACAGGATTTACATAGTGTTCCCCGGACCGCGCTCGGAAATGCACTGGTGTATGGAGGAAACGTTTTTTGCGGAACCAGGGGTGCACGCGCTCATGCTGACCAACCCCGTGAAATATATAACCGATAGCACCGGAAAGATCAAGGCATTACGGGTATGTCATCAGGTTATGGCGGCGGACGGTTCCCCGTGCGACGCGCCGGACGTTAGTGCCTCAATGTCGAGAAACACCGACAAAAAACAAGAAAACGGTTCGTTGCACG
>JAGYMT010000103.1 GCA_018400335.1 Kiritimatiellia bacterium
GAATATGATAGTCAGGCACCATCGCGAGAACCTCCCATTCCGCTGCCCGACCCCGTGAACCGCGCCTCATGAAGACGTGAATAGACGGGACCATTCGGTGTGAGACAGCTCTTCATAAGCAGAATACTTTCCACGGAAAACCCGCCAATGCAAGCATCTTTTTCCCTCTCCACCAAGGCGACGAGCCTGCCGGCATCCCTGTTCGAGCGAACGCGTCCAATTGTCAGGTGCGGGCTGAAGGGCTTGTCGTCCGGTGAGCAGCCGGCAGCGAGCGCGGCTTCCCGCAAAGAATCCTGTATCCCGGCCAGACGATCAAGCTCTCCGCGCAGCCCGGCCCAAAGCACCCTGGGCGACGAGCGGCTCCCGAAGAAACCCAGCCCCCGCGCCTCAAGCATTACGGGCGCCGGCCCCGCGGCAATACGGTCGAGTGCGGACGAGAGCGACGCAACCGATTGCGGGTGGATATCGCCTAGGAACAGGAGCGTGAGGTGGATATGAGCCGGGTCAACCCAGCGCACGCCCTCCGCCCGCGCAGCAAATGCTGACTGCATGCGGGCCAGACGCCGCCGCACATCCTCGCCCACCGGCACGGCGATGAACGCGCGGATCGTGGAATCGTAATTATGCTGTTCGCTCATAACACGCAGTCCTTCCCGAAGCGGGCAATGCCCGCGCGCTCCCGTCTTCGCACGGTTGCCGAGCTGGAGCTCGGCGTTCCCAGGGGAATTCAGACAACTTGTTTTTCATCGTGGTTCCGGTTTAATGAGGCGCTCGCGCCGCTTGCTATAACAAGCGCCACGGGAACGAGCCAGAACTGGGCAGCCTGCACAACATTATCCGGGTAATCGCCCAGTCCGTACAGGTGAATGAACAGGATGATCGCGCCCACCGTGCCGGGCAGGAGCCGCTCATCAAGAGAGCTTTTACGCGCTATCGTCCGCAGCAGCTGGACAGCCAGGAGCGACCATGCGGCAAGCTGAAGCGCGAACCCAACCACCCCCTGCTCAAAGAGGATCTTCAGCCAGAACTGGTGAGGATGAGGAAACTCGAAGCGCGCCTCGGGCGGATTGGTGGAATAGTAGACCTGCACGAAATTGCGCTTTCCATAGCCGTAACCGAACCACGGCCGCAGACGGATCAGTTCCGCCGTGTGTTCCCACACCTTGTCCCTGTCGGATAGATTTTTCATGGTTGCCCGCTCCATGAACCGGGAATTGATCGCCCCTATATTCAACACAAGGGCGCCGGCGCCTATCGCGACGCACAACAGCCAAATCAGTTTTGCGCGCCGGCCCGGAACAATAAACCCGGAGCAGCAGAATGCCGCGGCGAATGCCGCCTGCGGCCCCCTCGACCCAAGCACGAACAGGTAGGCCAGACACAGCAACATCCCCGCCGCGCACCCGGCGGCCGCGGGCAGCCGGCGCCGCGAGACAATCAACTGGTGAAAGAAGATGAAGAACGCCGCCCCGGCCATCATGCTCGAAACGTTGGAATGATTCAAGATGAACGGCTGGAACGAATGTGCGCCCGCAAGAACCATCGGCCCGAGATGATAATAGAGCCGCGCCAGGTCCCAGGCAAGCGTGAGCGCTATCGCGATCGCGCTGTAAAGCAGGGCCGCCCTGATCCTCTCACGGGTATTGAAGATCACGGGGATTGCGAAAGCCCCGGCAACCACCTCCATGAATTTCAGAAAATCACGAAGCGACCAATAGGGCGAAAGGGAGAACGGGAGTGTGAACACCATGTACAGCAGGACGATCGCGAAAGCAATTCCCGCCGGCTGCCTCCAGACATACGCGCCCTTCGAATTCCTGTAAAGCGCGTACAGGAAGGCGCCGTAGACAAGCGCGTCGTGAATGCCTTTTGACGGGAATATCCACACGACAAAGGCCGTGCAAATCCACAATACAGCGCGAGCAGCATTGGAATCGCGCAACCGGGCCAGCGGCCCGGGGAGAGATAGTGCTTGCATAAGGCTGCCCCTCAATGCGTGCGCTTCATCATCATATCAGTGAGGAACAGAAGCATCTCCGCCCCCTCGCCCAGCCTGCGAGCAGCGTCCGCAGCCTCGCGCGAAAGACGCTCGGCATCGGCTCTTGCCGCATCCAGTCCGTGAACTGACACATAGGTCACCTTTCCACGGGCCCTGTCCGTACCCGCCGCCTTGCCCAGTTGCTCCGGCGATGATGTTTCGTTCAGGATATCGTCAACCACCTGGAACGCCAGCCCTATTTTGGAGCCGTAGCTGCTCAACGCTTCCAGCCCATCTTCCGGCACACCTGCCGCGATCCCCCCCATCCGAACTGCCGCGCACAGCAGCGCCGCCGTCTTGTGAAGGTGAATATATTCGACAAGGGCGGCATCCGGTCGGACGCCTTCGGATGCGATATCCTCGGCCTGCCCGCCGACCACTCCCATGCTGCCGGCAGCCCGCGCAAGCTCAAGGGAGAGCTGGCCGGGATGGTAAGGCGCCGGCGCCGCGCAGAGTCCCAGCCACTCGAATGCAAGGGTGAGAAGCGCATCCCCCGCCAGTATCGCCACGGCCTCGCCGAAGACAACGTGGCAGGTGGGCTTGCCGCGCCGCAGATCGTCATCATCCATCGCCGGAAGATCATCGTGTATCAGTGTGTAGGTGTGAAGCGCCTCGATGGCAATCGCGGGGAGAATCGCCTTCTCAATCGCACCGCCCGCCGCCTCGCATGCCGCGAGACAGAGCAGCGGACGCAGGCGCTTGCCTCCCGCGAACACGCTGTGCCGCATGGCCTTGTGCAGGGAGGCCGGACGCGTATTATCCCCCGGCATTCGGCGGTCAAGCTCGGAATTCACGAGCTTCGTCATCTCGTTGAGTTTAACTCTCAAATCGCACATACGGACCTGAAATAATTATGAACAGGAAAGTCATTCCCCTGCGCCGGACATTACAGCTTCACCAAAAACATCCTTCAGAGACAAGCTCATCGCGGCTCCAGTGCCAACCGCGGACACCGGGCCCGCCGCACTTGTCACCGGGATTACCGTAGGCAACCCCGCTCCACCCGCATCGGCAAGGCCCCGGAAGAAAACACCTCGTCCGGCGAGCATAGTCCTCTCATCGCCCTCACGCCTGAGCCAGCGCCACACTTCGAGACGCCAGGGTCGTCCGGCGCCGTCAACCTGCGTGGTCTTGCCCGAGCGGGACAGGAGGATCAGCGCATAAACGGAGCCGTCGTTCTCATCGCGAAAGGCGCCGAGCAGCTCGCGCGAGTCGAAGAAATCCTTCACTTCCCCGAGAAACTCACCCACAAGCGCCCGGGCTGAATCATCCTTCCCGGCCGGCCAGCTCACCCGTATCGTACCGCCCGACCTGAGCGCGAAGACGTGCTTATTTCCCGGCAGCGCCCTGAATGAGAACGCACCGCCCGAATCATCGAGTTCGCCCGGCAGACAGAAAAGGCCCGGGAGGGCCATCACGATAAGATCGGCATCAACAGCCGGAGCGTCCGGCGCATCAGCGACGGCAGCTTCATCATCCTCTGAAACATCAGTATCCACGACGCCGGATTGGCCGGCATCATCAGGAACATCATCATCCAAAACAAGCTCTGCGATGTAGATGAGAGAGTCAAAAGAATCGCCCTCTTTCCCGTGCTGTCGCAAGGAGAGCACAAATCTCCTTGTGCCATGGTCACCAGAAACGAAAACAGCCGTCGTGTAGACATGGCCCGTGATGACCTGTCCGTCGGAAAGAGCGACCGAAGCCTCGAGGTGCCTTATAGGATAAGGCACGCCTACCAATTCCTTTTCAGTTTTGCCGGCCTCGGGAAAGAACCATTTACTGGCCATTTCCTCCTTCGTGGGCCTCATTCGCAGCGCCTTCACCTGGTCCAGGCCAAGTGACCACAGCTTATCCCCGCTCTGAACGCGCAGCGTCCTGCCCCCTGACAGTCTTATTCCGCCGGAAACGCGCTCGCCGTCGGAAAGAACGATGCTGCCATAGCGGGAATGGTCCGCTCCGGAAGCGGAACGCCCGACTGGTGCCAGGAGTAGGATCGAAACAACAAAAAGAAGCTGCACGGGGAGCAGGGCTGAAGTGTTTAACATAATCTTCTCCAACATGATTACAAATTAAAACATAATACACGAACGCCTGCAATCCTGCAAAGAGAAAAGACCAGCCATGATCCTTGAACAGGACGGTGCGCGTTGTCGCAGCCGGGCATTGATCAATCGCCGGAATCGGGTGCTTCGCCTTCGCGAAGCACCTCGTCAACCCGCAGCAGAGTTCTGGCCATCGAGGGGTAGCGTCGGACTTCCAAGTCCTTAAGCATCCAGACATCCCCTATTTTTTTGATGTTCTTGACTGACAACCGCCTTATCCGGCTCCCGTCGGCATCATACTCCTCCGCCTGGATGATCATGAACAGCTTATTGTCAATCCAAAGGCGGGTTGAGGTCGCATCATCGAACTCCACGATCACGCAATCCCTTCCTCGCACGCTCTCCCGGCCTGCAACATATCCGCCGCTCCACCATAGGAACGACAGCGTGAGATCATTCCATGTTATACCGGTTCCATGGACTGGTTCGCGCATGGCGGGTGCCGGCGCGGGCAGCCCCCCTTTTCTGTAGGCTATTTTCGGGTCGGAGCCCTGGCCGCGTGTAACCGTCATTTCCTCTATCTTCTCGCCGAAAAGATTCATTACCGAATACCGGGCAACAGGGGGATCTTTGCCCAGCGCAAGCGAGAGCTCAACCATGCAGACCGGTTCGGGCCTGCCCACGCGGTCCGACGTGAGAAGTCTGCCCCTGATGATAAAGGGCGACTCCGGCAGCATTGAACGAACCGCGGCCATTATGCCGTCCGCATCGGACCGCGGGCCTGCCGGGAGCGGTTCATTACTGGTCGGCGGCCCGTCGGCAAGCGCAGAGGAAACCGCAAAGGCTGTCACCAGAAACGCCGCGAAGATATGAGTATGACATTTTTTGCACAAGACTTCACCACTCAATGAAATTTAAGGGGCCATTGCGGACCTATCCAAAATAACGAAAGCAATGGAGGCCTCGGCCACCACCTCGCCGCCGACGAACACCCGCCCCCTCGCCCTTCCGCTCCTCACCTTGTTGCTGAGCGTCTCGGCCTCTATTACGAGCTGGTCGCCGGGGCGAACCGGGCGCCTGAATCGCGCATGGTCAATTGCCATGAGGTACCCGAGCTTCCCCTTATTCTCCGGTTGATTGAGCATGTAAACACCTCCGACCTGTGCCATGGCCTCGACCAGAAGGGTGCCCGGCATAACTGCATGCATTGGGAAATGCCCCGAGAAGAACGGCTCGTCGCCGGTAACATTCTTCAACCCGACTATACGGGACCCTTTGATGCCGAGAATGGAATCGACGAGGATAAAAGGATAGCGATGCGGTATGACGTTCATCACACCTTGAACGTCATACATGGGCTCGCGACCGGGTGTCATGCCCTCAACGACCAACTCGGGGGCGAATTCCGGAGGGTGCAATATCTCGGCAACATTATCGCGTATGCCGAGGCTGAACTCGGCCTGACTTGCAAGCTGATCTTCGACCTTTGCGGTCGCGCGCAGCCTCGCTATCCCGCGCCTGAACTTGATGAGCCTGGCGCTAATCATCAGCCTGTCGCCGGGCACAACAGGCTTCCTGAACTTGGCCCTGACGATAGATTTCAGGAAGGCGAACTCCTCCTTCACCCCGACAAGCTCCTTAACTATTATGCCGCCGGTCTGGACCATTGCTTCAAGAAGCAACATCCCCGGCATGACGGGATTTCCCGGGAAATGCCCTTGGAAGAACGGCTCGTTGATGGTTACGTTCTTAATTCCCACGGCCCTGTTCTCCGACTTCACGAGCAGGGCCCTGTCCAGCATCAGGCAAGGAAACCTGTGCGGCAGAATAGTCCGTATCCTGTCGAAATCGAGTATTCTGGAGTCATCAGAAACCGCAATCAGCTCTTTCCGGTCAGATATTGTCACTGCCTCATCTCCGTAAGCCTGGCCGCTGCAGCCGCCCTTATTGCCCCGTTCGGATCGTTCTCCGCAAGAGTCTCCAGTGCGCTTTCATCAGTAAGCATTTGAACAGCCTTCGTTCGAACCGAAAGCGGCACCTCTGAGGATGCGGCAATATCGAGGAGCACGGCCTGATCGCTAAGCCTCCGCAGGGCGACGCCGCGAACCTCTGGAGCGGGGTCGTTCCTGGCGATATCGCCAAGAACGCGTTGGCTTTTCAACTTACTGACGCTCATGATTCGAACGTTCGGATTCGGACTCCGCGCAAGCTCTTCCAGAACAGTCTGGTCGGCAATCCCGTCCACAGCCGCTTTCCGCACAATACGATGCGAATCGCCCAGCGCGATTTCCTTAAGCGCGACCTGGTCCTTCACGCCCCGCACCGCTGCCGCGCGAACCTTCTCATCCGGATCCTTGTTAATAACCTCAAGCAGCTCGTTCTCGTCAGCAACCCTGCCGACAGCCAGCGCCCTGACCTGGGGGTCGGCATCGGACCGGGCCACGGCAGTGAGCGCCGCCTGATCGTCTAACCTAACGACGGCTGTTGCTCGGACTTTTTCATTGGTGTGGG
>JAGYMT010000104.1 GCA_018400335.1 Kiritimatiellia bacterium
AGCCCCCAATTCTTGATAGCTCTTGAAAACACAGATGCCGAAGGCATATCCCGCATCGCCAAGCAAATCAGCGCCACGCCGGATAGCTCCGGATAGCTCCGTCTTCTCGATGAAATTATCCCCTTTCTGTGCTGAAAACTGTCGCCTTCACGTCGCCTTTTCGCTATTATCTGTGGCAATTTCTTGCGAGATCAGCACAATATCTTCTTCAGCCACCGACAAAAGCGTCTATGTCGGTTTGAGCGGGAATACCTGAACCGTTATTGTAGCTCATGTCCTCGCCGAAGGTCATGAAATCCGGCGTGCAAACGGACGACACCTCTTCGATCACCTTCAGTATCCAGTCGGCGAGGTCGGAGTTAATCCTGTGCATCAGCTCACGCTGGTCGTAGAAGGCATACAGATGCCTCTCTATGCCGAGCAGTCGCCGCGGGAACCAGAAGAAGCCGTCCACCGAGAACCAGAGAACAACTTCACCGCGTCGCTGTTCCTCAGCCCACTGCCGCCATTTCTCAGCGTTCACGGGTTGCGGGGGATAGAGGAAGGGTAGAATCCTGTCGTAATCGGCATCGTTTTCGATTGTTCCGCTTCCGTGCGCGGCAGGCTGGGGACAGCCGGAACGGCACACGCCGAACCAATCCTGCTTGTAGACGTCCAGACCGAAATGCCTGCATATCGCGTAACGGTCGGTCTGCTCGGTCACTTAATGCTCGGCCTTATTGATGCCAATGGCGCCGGTTCATGGCTGCACGATTGCGCCGAAGTTGACGTGAGCTATGTGCGCGGCGCAATGGAATATCGGCTCGCTGCGCCGACGTTTGCCGGCGCTTTCATTGAACTCACGGCGGCACCGCTCGCGTCCGCCGCCGGCATTGCTTTGCAATGGCGCGTCACCGGGCTCGATCGCTCCGCGTCGCTCGTCATCTCCTATGGCGGAGCGTCCGCCTGCATGGCCGCGTTTCTCGACGAGGGAACATGGGGCGATCTTGCTTACGTTCACGGCGACATGGATCAAGAGTGTGCTGGCTGACGGCGAGGAAGTGAATTTCAGCGTCCAGCCCGGATTCGGCTTCACATGCCTGCTTTTCAGCGCGGGTCCGGCAAAGGCAGGCAGTCTGAAGATATCCTATCTGCCGATTTCGGTTTCGGCGCCGCGTGAAATCAGGCTCGAATCCGGAGCGCGGGCCTGCATTAATATCGCGCAATATGGAGCCTTCAGTTTTGATGATCCCCAGGGATTGCTGACCGATGCGAAAATTGAGAATGGTGTCCTGACCGGCAGGACCACCACTCATGCCGGCCATGGGCTTCTGTTTCTCAACGTCGGTACTGAGCAATGTCCCGTGCGGCTGTCTCTGCCGGTCAGGGTGGAGACCGCCGCGCAACCCCGTCCGCGAGTGTGGAAATCTCCCGGATTCAAGAGCCGGAAACTGGACGAATGGAACCTGATTGATCTTGGCGGCTCATTCAACAGCGAAACAACCGAAGTTGTGCCTCGTATTGTTGCCGCCGCCAGATCACCCGCGCTGCCGGCCAGCCAAGTGGGATTCCGCTATATGCTTGATCATTACCGCACACGACTATCGCTTGGTATGCGCCCGAAAGTATTTCAGATGAGTGATGCGGCATGGCGGACAAAGGTTGGCCCTGATGGCGTTGCATGGACTGCCGAGGGCATTCCGTTCCTGACCCGTAAGCAGGGACTAAATATCGCCGCCGTCACCTTGCTGGGCGGGCTCCCTGCGCGCATCCGTGTTCCCGTGCCCAATGTTGCGGGAAAAACGCTCTATCTCATGCTCAGCGGCGCCACATGGCCCGCACAGAGCCATGTCGTCAACTTGCGCGTTGAGCTTGACTTTGCCGATGGCGCAAAGCTGGCGCGTGAGTTGGTGAACCCGGTTGACATCGGCGATTGCTGGGACACCTGGCTCGGTTGGGCCCACGACACCGCCGCCAACGGATTCGAGAACATCGGCGGCAGGTTCGGGCCGGAGGGATCGAGCGCGGTCATGGATTTGACGCAGCCGGTGGAAGTTGACACTGATGCGCATCTGTTGGCGTTTGATCTTCCGCCCGACGGTGTGTTGACCAGCATCTCACTCGAAGCGATTGCCAATGACATTATATTCGGTATGATGGGAGCAAGCGTAATGGTCCACGGAGATTCGGCACCGGGAAAACAGCCCGCAAACGCCCCAAAATCAGGCGTTGATCATTGATCTGAACAGGGATTAGCGATGCAATTACTGCCGGAAAGCGCGATTGGCATCATGAAAGAAGGCTTGATACTGGCGGACGCTGGTTATAAGATGCCTGCATGAAATCAAGACTGGGCTGAATCCGGATTTCAGTGCGTTCGGCGCCTTGTCAAGGGATCGAATGAAGGATTTGTTTGATTTTCAAGGATGTCCGGTGAGGCTGACGGTTGAGCGTTGGCGGCATATTACGGAGCATCCTGAAATGATTGGTATGGAGAAAGCTGTTTGCGAAACGCTTGCCGATCCGGATTTGGTTGTTCGATCAACTACCGATGACGAGACTTTCTTGAACTATCGCTATTATTTGCGCACCATGGTGGGTGATAAGTGGTTGTGCGTTTTGGTAAAACATGCCGATGAAGACACATTTATATTGACTGCGTATTTTACCGACAAAGTGAAAAGAGGTGAGACGATATGGCGGAAACCCTAAAAGTTTGGTATGATAGAGAAGGCGATTTCCTTGAAGTTCTCTTTTCCGACAAACCGGGCTTCATGCGAGAGACCGCCAATGAAGCTGTTATGGAGCGGGTGGACGACCAAGGGAATATATTAGGATTTTCGATACTTCAGGTCAGCCGCATCGAGAAGCAGAAACCGCTTGTAGCGAAATTAGCGTAGGAATTGGCGTTGATTCGCGGCGTTCCAGCCCGCTGGCGACATGTTCAATTTGTACGACTACAACACCCGGAGCGAAGTCGTGGAAGAGCGGGGTCCCTTGAGATAGAACTTAAGCTTGGGCACGCGATCAATTGGATAGAGGCGAGGCTTAATGAGATGATGAGCAGAGGTGCGAAGGTGACTGAGGATAGAGAGGTAAGTAAAGTTGTAAATCAAGGGCTGACCCTGAATCATAAGGGCTGACCCTGAATCATAGCAGTTTCTCGACAAGAAGGGATCATGGAATAATGATCTCGAACTCGCCGCGCAGGCGTATTGCCTTTCGCTGTCCCGGAAGAAGCAGAACGGCGCTGAGTAAATTAGTTCCGGGCTGAAGCTCGGACTTGTCGAAAGCAATCCGCCATCCGCATTTCAGCATTGCCTTGTTCCTGAAAATATCCGCGACATCTTTTCTGTTGTCGCGCACCCTCGCGAATGCCATCAGGTTGGTGCCGCCGCTGACCGCCGCCACCCACTTGCCCGGCAGCTTTGCATCCTGGTCCGCTGCCCAGCCGCTTCCCCTTACGGTATCACCGTCAAGGAAAAATATGTCTGAATGGCCTGCCACTGGGTCGGATTGGTCAATAAAAGAGTCACCCTCGAAGATCTTCTTCATGGCGGAGAGTGTCACGATTTCGAGATCCAGCTCCGCGATAAGCCCAACGTGGATGTTGTCTTCATATAGCACGAAAAAGCGCAGCGTGGATTCACCCTCGGGCAGTTTGGCGGCCTTGAGCGAAATTGTCCAGTTCCCGGCGCCGGTCGGGAGGCGGGTTCTGGCCAGGACCATGTCGTTGCTGTTCACCACAAGAACCGCTATCGCGTCGCCGTGCGGGTGAGCTTCGGCAATGGTCCCGGATATGCTGAACAGTCCGTCCCGGAATGCACTGCGCGGTTTGATATCGCATTCGACGGACGAAATTGCGCCTGCCTGCTCTTCCGCGGGAACATATTCCCCGAAACTCTTCGCGTTGCGGAAGAGCGATAGCTTTCGGGACTTCGCCCAATTTGCCCATTTCATGAAGTAGCCGGTATGCGGAACACTTCGAGCAAGCAGTTCAAGGTCGGGCTCCGCGGTCAGCAGCTCGTTCCTCGTATTTGCCATCCACTCGTGGTGCTCCCCCCAGCGCTGCAGGGCGAGGAAGGATGACATGAGAAAAGAAGCGAGGCATAGCGCCGCGAGTCCGGCGGCGGCAATGTTCATTGCGCGCCGTGCCGTTTGCCTGCGGCGGTCCGATAATATACTGTTCGCGTGTTCCATGAGGCAGAGGGTCATCACGAGGACGGATATCCAGAACAGGCCTGAAAACATGGTATACCGGCTGTCAAGCGCCTGGCGCACGCCATACGGCGCGCGCCCGATCGCCGCTGTCATGCCGGTCATCAATGAAAAACAACCCAATGCCAGCCAGAACGAGAAGTGGTGCGCGGTCCGGAATGATCTATTGAGCCAAGCTGCCGCACAGGCTGTGAAGAGTGCGAGGCCTAGCACGCCTGCGGCGACAGGCGCCGCCGTGGATATGTCCGGAATATTCACGATCGCGCCCCCGATGAATGCGAGGACGTAACCGGAAAAGATCAATGGGTGTCGTACGAAGAAGAACATGGATGGATGAAGGCCGGGCTTGTGGTAGCCGGCGAAGTAGAGCAGGGCGATCGCCCCGGCGGCCCCGAGCCAGGCCGCCAACATCATCAATGTCTTCACGCCCGATTTCCGGGAAGCCGGATTCTTTCCATTCTCAAAAGCAAGCAGGATCAGCATCAGGAAGCCCGCGGGCCAGAACAGGATTCCGTTGGCATAGGAGAAGGTTGCTATTGTTCCGGCGATGACTGCGCATACGAAGGCGCTGGCGGTGAGCGGCTTCACGGCCAGCGCCGAGAGGCCTGCCACGACAAAGAGTATGTTCATATAGCCCACTAGCGTGAATCCGAATGTCCAGCATTCGTACTGGATCAGGGAGAATATCAGCAGTGCAAAAAAGAACGGCAGCCAGCGCGCTGTTCGCGGACTGCAGCCCGGTCCGGGACGAATCGCGCGTTCTGAGAGCAGGGCGAGGAGGAGCGCCGCGCACACGACTATGGCGCCAATCTCATAAAAGATGTTCCAGTCCGTCAGCCGGGCCAGGCCGATGAGCACGATCCGCGGGAAGAAAATGCGGCTCTCGTTATGCTGATCGAACAGGTCCCGCAAGGTCAGAGTGCCCTCGAATGATTTCTCCAGGTGGCCGACCAGCGCCCATTCGTCGGAGAAAGGCGCGTCAACCGCGAAGCGGAAGATGCCGGCAAGCAGCGCCGTGAAGGGGATCAGCGCTAATGCGATAGGCCAGTATCGGGCGAGTGGGGATGTGTGCTCCGGGTTGTTCATGGTGTGCCGGTGACGGCGGATATGACTTCATCCTGGTCCGCGGGCGACAGGTCATTAAAGAACGGCATCCGAAGAATACGCTCGCTCACTGATTGCGTAACCGGACAGTCTTCCGGCCTGGCGCCGCTCCTGAGGCCCATGACCGACGAGTGCAGGGGCAGGTAGTGGAAAACGCTGAGTATCCCGCAAGCCTTGAGCCGTTCAATTATAGCCTGACGGCTGTCGAGATCAGGGAACATGAGATAGAACATGTGGAACGCCTGTTCGCAGTGTCCCGGCACGTATGGAAGACCGACTCCGCGATCCCGCGCCCAGTCGCCGAGTCCCTGGTAATACGTGTTCCAGATGCGGCGCCGCGCCGCCTGTATCCGATCCCTGGCCTCTATCTGGGCATAGAGGAATGCCGCGAGAATGTCCGAGGGAAGATAACTCGATCCTATGTCAACCCACGAGTATTTGTCCACCTGTCCCCTGAAAAAACGGCTCCTGTTGGTACCCTTCTCCCGCAGGATTTCCGCGCGCTCGATGAAGGAAGGGTTATTGATGAGCAGCGCACCGCCCTCGCCGCAGGAGAGGTTTTTTGTTTCATGAAAGCTCTGCGCGGCGAGTTCGCCGAACGTGCCGAGAAATTTTCCCTTGTATCGTCCGAACAGGCCGTGCGCGTTGTCCTCCACCACCGCTATTCCATGTTTGCGCGCGATCGGGAGGATGGCGTCCATTTCGCATCCGACCCCCGCGTAATGAACGGGCACGATGGCCTTTGTGCGCGGGGTGATCAGTTTCTCGACCAGTGATTCATCCATATTGAGGGTATCATGCCGGATATCAATAAAAACGGGCTTGGCCCCGCGCAACACGAACGCGTTGGCGGTTGATACGAAGGTGAAAGAAGGCACGATCACCTCGTCGCCCGGCTTTATGTCGAGCAACAACGCGGCCATTTCGAGCGCGTGTGTGCAGGATGTTGTGAGCAGCGCCTTGGGGACACCGAGCTCATGCTCGAAGAAGACGTGACATTTCTTTGTGAACACCCCGTCGCCCGAGAACTGCCCTTTGGCGAGTGCCTCGGCGATATAGGCATGCTCGTTGCCCGCAAGCGATGGGCGGTTGAATGGAATTCTGAAGGTCTGCATGATGTCTGAATACTTACCCCAAGTGATGAAAGTTGGCAAGTACGGAATATCGCCCCGACTATTTCACACGCCGGCATGGATGACCAGCAGGTCGCCCTTCCGGAAGGAATTGAGGAAGTAGAGATGGTACATGAGAAGGGCGGCTGCCCTGCCCGCCGCGCCCAT
>JAGYMT010000105.1 GCA_018400335.1 Kiritimatiellia bacterium
GGCAGTCACGATAGACGTCGACGTGGTGATCGGCAGTCTCGTGATCACCAACTGCACGCGAACGATCGGATTCAAGCAGGGCGACGCGGTCGGGATGGAAATCGGAGGCGATTTGTATCTCGGCTCGGGCGCGACGATTCTTTGCCGGTATGTATCCACGGGCGGCGAAGGAACAGGCCGCGTGATCACGGTGAGCGGGAATGCGACCGTCAAGGGTACGATCAGCGCCGATGGGCAGGGGTTTCCAACGGCCAAGGGTCCCGGTTACGCGGGGAATAACCCCGGCGGAACCCATGGCGGGCAGGGCGGCAGAAGCACGGCCGCGGTCTACGGGTCTCTTGCGGGACCCAGCGCTCTGGGGTCGGGTGGATTCGATGCCTGGGGCGGCGGCGCGATTAGTCTGATTGTGGGCGGAGGGCTGAATCTGGACGGGACTATTCGCGCCGATGGAGCAACAGCGTATTGGACAGGGGGCGCGGGGGGCAGTGTTTGGGTCAGGTCCGATGCGTTTGGCGGGAACGGAACCATTCGCGCCAATGGCGGAAGACGCGACGATAATTCAAAGCAGCCAGGCGGAGGTGGTCGCCTTTGCGTTGAATATAAATCAAGTTCATTCACCGGTTCCTTGTTGGTAAATGGAAACACGGCCGCCACGACTCCCAGCAGGCCGGGAAGCATAAGCGTGCTCGAATTGCCGCCGTTCTCTTCCATTGAGAGCCATTATTCCGTAACAGGTAATAACAACGGCGTGCGCATCACTCGCGTGATGCAGACATCCGGCCACCCGCGCAGACTGCGCTGGGTTGAAGAATCAACCTATGTTGCTTCTTCCAATCAGCTTGATAATGTGGTCACCTATACGCTCACCGGGCTGACGCCGGACATGGAATATCTCGTTTTCGTTGACGATGTCCTTGTGTTCACGGGGGATAGTGATGAGAATGGACGTCTCACTGGCGTTTCAGTGAGCCTCGCGGGCGGACCGCGGACGATTCTGCTGCAACCGAACCCGCCCCGCGGCACGGTGATGATTTTCAGATGATTTCCAGTTCGTTGATCCATGGCTTCATGAGGTAAATTACAATGATGACATCTCGCGAAAACGTCAAGGCTTGCATCACTTTCAATCATCCGGACCGGGTTCCTCGAGATCTATGGCTTCTGCCCTGGTCCGAGTGTCACTACCCGGATGAAATAGCCGCAATCCTGCGCCGGTTTCCGTCGGATTTTTCCGCTCCGCCCATGCCTTACCATTCATCATCCGTGTCTCGCGGCGATCCCTACGCAGCCGGTGCGTTCACCGACGAGTGGGGCTGCCGATTCGTGAATATCCATCCCGGCCTTTTCGGAGAGGTCAAGGAACCGATTATCGCGAATCTCTCCGACGGCAAGACGATTCAACCGCCCTATGAAACGCTTCCTTCCGACATCGGTTCGGCGCGCGACGTGGTCAATCGTTTTTGCGGCTCGGTGGAAACCTTCACGCGCGCGCCGTGCGCCACAAGGATATGGGAGCGGCATCAGTTCCTGCGCGGCACCGAGAACGCCATGATCGACGTGATGGATCCCGATGAGGGCGCGGAACGGCTGCTGCAAATCATACACCAGTTCAACTTGAAGGAGCTGGAGTTTTGGACGGCCACGGATGTTGACGGCATTTGCATGTACGATGACTGGGGAAGCCAGACCTCGCTCCTTATTCCGCCTCGAATCTGGCGTGATCTCTTCAAGCCGCTTTACAGGGAATACTGCGAGCTTGCGCACTCGCGTGGAAAATTCATGTTTATGCACTCCGACGGCTGCATAACCGAGATATATCCCGACCTGGTCGAAATCGGAATTGATGCGCTCAATTCCCAGCTTGCATGCATGGATTTGCGGAAACTGGCGGAACTCGCCAGGGGCCGCATGACTTTCTGGGGCGAGGTGGACCGGCAGCGCGTCCTGTGCGCGCAGGATACGGAAGTAGCGCGTCGCGAGGTTCGCCGGATCGCCGAAGCTCTTTACGATCCGGCCGGCGGGATCATCGCACAGCTTGAGTTCGGAGCGGGAGCCCTGCCGGCCGCCGTTGAAACGGTGTTCGATGAATGGGAACGGGTTGATTCCGCAAATAATAGGCCAAGAAAAGGAGAATCCATTTTTTGATGAATAATGACGCTGCATCATCGGCTCCCTGTCGGACGAGAACAAACGGCCTGGATAATCCGTTGGGCATAGATACGCCGCGGCCGGTGTTTTCGTGGGTTAATACGAGTTCGCGCCGCGGCGCGCGGCAGTCGGCGGCGCAAATCGTTGTGGAAACGAATCCGCCGGCTGGAGGGTCGGCAGTGGCTTGGGATTCCGGGAAAATGGCCACGGAAGATGTGGCCATGCGGTATGCCGGTCGGCAACTGAATTGTCGCGACCGCATGGTCTGGCGCGTCCGTGCATGGAACGAGGCGGATGAACCCGGCGAGTGGAGCGAGCCCTCTTTTTTTGAAATGGGGCTTTGGGGCGCAAGCGAATGGAAGGGATGGTGGATCGGGTCCATGTCCATGCTCGCGCCTCTTTTTCGCTGTCCGTTCCGGTTGAAAGGCGCGCTGTCGGACGCGCGCCGCGCCAGGCTTTACACCACCGCGGCGGGCTATCAGGAGCCGCGACTGAACGGGCGGAAGGTCGGCGACCAGGTTTTGTCGCCGGACTATACCGATTTCACGCAAAGGATTTCGTACGCAGCTCTCGACGTCGGAGCGATGCTCCTGAATGGCGATAATGTCCTTGGCATGATGCTGGGCGGAGGTTGGTTCGAGCGCAATTTCTACGGTCCGCCCCAGTTTCGATGTCGGCTTGAAATCAGCTATTCCGACGGTTCCTTACAGGTAATTGGGGAGAATTACGAGGAGTGGCGGGCGAGTCCGGGTCCGTGGCTGGAGCGCGATATAATCCACGGCGAGCATTATGACGCGCGACTCGAACAACCAGGATGGGATATGCCCGGCTTCGATGAGGGCGCGCGCTGGTTTCAAGCCTTGCGGGCGCAGACACTGCCCGACTCCACCCAAACTCATGCTTCCGGGCGGCCCGTCGGACCGCGCTCGCCACCCATCAGGGTGACGCAGGAGTTGATACCGGTTGCTTCATGGAATTCGGGAAAACGCGGGAGAGTTTTTGATTTCGGACAGAACTTTGCCGGATGGACGCGCCTGCGCTGCCGCGGCGCGGCCGGGACAACCATAACGCTGCGTCATGCCGAGCTCATCAATCCGGATGGAACTATCAATCAAATAACCTGTCACGACGCGCGGAATACCGATCATTACGTCCTGAAGGGCGGCGAGTCCGAGGAGTGGGAGCCCCGATTCACCTACCACGGATTCAGATACGTTCATGTCGAATCCGACCCCGTTGTTCCATCTGACTTGACCGTCGCGGGACGGGTGGTTCATTCCGACCTTCCTCGACGTGGACGCTGGGCTTGTTCCAATGAGCGCTTGAACCGTCTGTTTCAATGCGTGGACTGGACATTGCGCGGCAATATGATGAGCGTTTTCACCGACTGTCCGCAGCGCGGAGAGCGGCAGGGCTGGCTCGGCGACGGACATCTTGTCGGCGACACCTTGCTTCATCATTTCGATGCCGGCGCGTTTCTAGCGAAATGGCTGGAAGACATCAGGGAGACTCAGGGCGAGCAGGGTAACCGCTGGTCACCCCAGGCTCCGGCGTGGGGCATGGATGGAAAACGCGGCGCGATGCGGCGCCTTTCCGCGGATCACCAGGCGGATGCCGTGTGGACCGCCGCGGGGACTCTCATTCCGTGGCAACTGTATCTGTATAACGGGGATCGGTGCATCATCGAGGATCATTATCCGGCGATCGCTGATAATCTTGCTTTTCTCGCGAGTCGTCTCGATTCGGGACTTGTGCCCTTCTGCTCTTTTGGCGACTGGTTGTTCGTCGGGTTTGAGAAGGAGAAAGACCCTGCCGATAAAACGGCGCTAGCGACGGCGTTTTTCATACACCAGTGCCGAGTGTCCGCGCGAATGGCCGCGGCGCTGGGACAGCCTGGCGATGAGGCGCGCTTCCTGAGTTGGGCGGATGAATGCGCCTCGGCGATGCGTGCGCGCTTTTACAGGAAGCAGCTTGCGACTTTCGGCGGCCAGACGCTCGACGCCGTGGCGCTGGCGTTCGATATCGCCGAAGAGTCGGAGCGCGAGAGAATCACCGGGCAATTGGTTCGGGACATTCGCGAACGCTGTGACGGACATCTTCGAACAGGATTTGTCGGCACGAAATATCTGCTTGAGGCGTTATCCGCCGGAGGGCGCGCGGATGTCGCCTGGGAAGTTGTTACCGCGCCGGGTTATCCGGGATGGATGCGATTGCTCGACTCCGGCCTTACGACAATCCCTGAGCGCTGGGATTTTTATCCAATGAACGATTTCGGTTCCTTTAATCACGCCACGTTCGGCGTGGTGAGCTTGTGGATGTTTCGCTGGCTTGCCGGAATTCGAGTTGATCCGGAAGCGCCTGGCTACCGGAGATTCGTTTTCGCCCCCAATCCGGTCGGCGATCTCACATGGTGCGAGGCTGTTCTCGATACCGTGCGCGGGACCGTGAAAACGAGATGGGAGCGCGTCTCTAACGGTTGGCGTTTTGAGCTGATCGTGCCACAGGGCAGTGAATGCGAGCTTATTCTTCCGGATGAGGCCGGGGCGGGCGGTGATGTCCGCTGCGATGGGATTCCTCTGGGATCGAAAGGCTGTCCGGGGCGCGCCGCCGCTGAATCCGGGAGTGGACGAAATGTCGTGCTTTTCTCCTCAGGGTCCTGCGTTATTGAGTCCGCAAAGAGGAGCTGTTAGCTCCTTAACCTGCATCCTTCGTCATCCATTAGTCGATGAGCGCGGCGGCATTGGCCGCCACCTTTGCGACGATTTCGCCGATTGTCTCTATGACGCCGCCGTCGAAAGCCAGCAATTGGTGCGACAGGGACACGGCATGATTTGTACCCGCGTTTTCCGTCACGGGGCACGAATTTCCCCTGGCAATACGATAGCTGCCCGGCGCTGAATTATAGAGCCTATGGCGGTACACTGGGCCGTAAGTTCCTCCGCATGGCAGGCCCTCCGCGGCGATGGCCTGCTGTAGGCGCGCTGTCGGAATCTCAGCCGCCGCGCCTCGGTCGAAGATCAAGATGATAGCGTAGTAGCCCTGCGGCGAAGCTTCTTTACCCCTCGCCTGGATGCGCACTTCATCCGAGTCCGCAAGCCTTTTGCTGAGAATAGACGCCGAGGCTTCATATTTCGCGATCAGATCATCGAGACCAGCAAGCTGCTCCAGCAAGATGCCCGCCTGAAAAGCCGTGCATCGGAAATTATGACATAGCAAGCCGGGCGGCGGACCGGCATCCACCTGACCCTGTTTCATGCCACGCGCGTAGCCTATATGCTTGAGACGGTAAAGCCGCTCGGCCAGACTGTCGTCGTTTGTCAGGCAGATGCCGCCTTCGCCGCTGGATAGTGTCTTGGACTGTTGAAAGCTGAAGGAGCCAATGTCGCCCCAGCTACCGACGCCGCGGTCGCGCCACTTGCCGCCCTGCATGTGGGCGCAGTCCTCTATGACGGGCAGCCCGTACTCGCGACCTATTGCGAGAATCGCGTCGAGGTTGGCTATCGAACCGTAGATATGAACCGGCATGATGGCCTTTGTCGCGGGTGTTATTGCGGCGCGGAGTTCTTCCGGGTCGAGGCAGAGAGTGTTCGGCTCGATGTCAACGAATACTGGCGTGGCACCAACGTAGTGTACGGCCATTGCCGTGGCCATCCATGTCAGACCAGGCACTACAACCTCATCGCCAGGTCCGACATTCAGCGCGGCCAGCGCGCATTCCAGCGTCACGGTCCCGTTGGCCATGAAGATTCCGTGTCTGGCGCCGTGATAGTCCGCGAAAGCGCGTTCAAACTCCTGCTCGACGGGCGAGTTGAAAGACCACTGACGCGAGAAATAAATGTCGCGCAAACGGGAAGCCGTTTGCTCGGAGAGAGGCGGCCACGCCGACGCGCTCAAGGGTTGTTTGAAAACCGGATTTCCGCCGAGAAGTGCCAGTGTCGCTGATGCTTTTGATGCCATGCGCGTCCTCCTGTTGAAATACAAACTCAATTCGATCACTCACCAGTTCAAGCATCGGTCTGGTTGATTGTAGGGCCTTCCATTCAATGCAAATGTGTTTATCGCAATAAATCGGCAATTGCAACTCTTTCTTCACCCTTTTTCCAGCTCTTTCTCGAAACATTTGATAAGATCTCTTGCATTTAGCTCCCATGCACATACTCTCTCTGACGTACCCGTTAAGTCGTGCGATTGCGTAAATGCAAGAGAACTTATAACCCAATTCATAAAAAAGGTGTCAAGCAAAAAGACAGGGAAAAGACAGAAGAATTATAGCCACAAAACCTGTCCCGCAAGGCGGGAAGGTTCAGAAACCCCATGTCTTGTAGCTTATAATGGTTTCGTTCGTAATATGTTGATTTGAAGTTGGTTGCTAAAACACGGGGAAGAATTGAATGGAATGAAGAAGAGAAGCTTCTT
>JAGYMT010000106.1 GCA_018400335.1 Kiritimatiellia bacterium
TGGCCGGGATCAGCGCGCGAACCGGGCGCAGCGGCACGCAACGGCTGTTCTTCCTGCTCAATCCCGGCGGGGACAAGACGGTCACCGTCCATCCCGCTGAAAAAGGAAAGTCGCCCGTGCGCGAGTGGGTCACCGGGAAAACGCTGGCGCGCCAGGCCGACGGCGGCGTCCGCGTTCAATTGTCCGGGCCCGACCACCGCGTACTCGAATGGCGGGCGGCTCCGCCGGCCGGAAAGAAATAAGCATGACCGCCACCGCGCCAACCCCGCGCGCTCGACTGAGTGCCGTGTTCGCCGGCCGCCTGCCTGACCGCGTGCCGTTCTTCCCCACGAATTGAATTGATCCTATAAGGAGCAGTTCAACTGCTCTTTTTAGGTTCATATCCGCTCGCTTCCTTCCGCTTCCATATCCGGAAACTATACAGGTTGGCATCCTTCATCGCAACACGCAGCCGCACCGGATGGCCGACCAGGCGACCGACGTCCGCGCCCTGCTTCCAGGCGACGATGCGCTCGATCTCGTCGCCGATGATCTCGGGACATTCCGCCAGGGTGAAGCCGGGAATCGGAACGCCGGCCGCGTCCTGGATTTCCACGCGCACGAACCCGGGCGCCCCGGTGCGGTAGTTGATTTCCAACTTGTTCCCGGAAAAGACAAAGAGCCGGGTGACCAGCTCGCCGCCGGCCCAGGGAGCCGTGACCGAGGCGAATCCGTCGGTGCGCAACAGCATCCGCTCGATGTGCCAGGTGTTCTGCACATAATGGCGGGTCACGAAAAACATGATCTTGTCCGATCCGCAAGGATGGATGCCGGTCAGCGGATAGTTGGTGCGGGTGCCCCAGTTTTGCGCGCCCGGACCTGGATGGACAAAGGACTCCATGAAGGCGCGGTCATATTGGGTCGTCCCCGCGCGACTGGTCAGTAGCACGCCGTCCGCGCAGTCCTTGCCGTAAAATCCGCCCTGGATGGTCTTCAGCCCGATGGATCGGGCCTGCTCGTCCGTGATGACGCGCCGGCCCTCCATGAACCGGGCCGCCAGCGCGATATAAAGCTGGGGGGCTCGGAAATAGGGCTGGGTGTTGTTGACGTAGAACTGCTCGCGCGGCGAGTCGCCGTAGTCCATGAGGACGGAGTCCGACCAGTCGGCCAAATCTTTCGACGTGGCCCGCGCCATGGTGCGGCGGCGCACGCCGTCCACCGTGTCGCAGCAGCGGTAGTAGAGCACGTACTGGTGTTCCGTTTCGCTCCAGAACAGGGTGTTGCCGCCGTCGAACGCGTTGTCCAGCGAACTGACGAACCGGGAGCGGTCCGGATCCCGCCGGAAGCGGAAGCCGTCCTCGGAAACCCACACCACCATCCGTTTCGGCCCGCCGGGATCGCGCATGGCGGTGTGTTTCTCGCCGCTGACCGGCTCGCTGGTGATCCCCTTGATCCGTTCCGAATCCGGCACACCGGGACGCGTGTCCACCCAGGGCGCGAACGGGAACGACAGCTCGGCTTGCCCGGTGTCGGCCACAATGATGTTGTTGTCCTCCCGGCCGGGGTTGCGAAAGAGATTCAGCGCCGGCTTGGTCCAGGAGGCGCCGCCGTCCTCGCTGACCGCCACGCAGCCCACGCCGTTCCCGTCGTCTTCAAGGTCGGCCCAGCCCCGGTAATACATCAGGAATCGGCCGCCCTGGCGGATCACGGACATGCCGAAATTGGCGGGTCCCTCCCACGGGCGGTCGATCCGGATGGCGGCGCCCGCGGAAACCGGCTCGTGAAGGGTCAGCCGGGCGTTCTCCAACCGGTCGATGAGCCGATAGTCAACGAACAGCTCGCGCGTGTCCCCGATATCAATCGATTTCATTCGTTTTCCGTTTACCCGGTCCTGGCTCAGTGTTCAAGCACCACCACATCCGCCGGGCCGAGGGAGGGCAGTTCCACCACCGCAACGCCGTTGTCGATACCTTTGAGCAGCTTGCCCTTGGAATGGAAACACGACCAGGCGCGCGTGACCGGCTTACCGCCGCTCACGCGCAGCACAACGTCCTTTAACACGCCTTTCGTATCGAACGCCAGGTTCACCACGGTGATGACCGTTGACCTGTCCGATTTCAGCCGGCTCGTGATCACGCCGTCCTGGTTGACCGCCACATCGGGAACGACTCCCGCGGTCCGAAACGGCGCCCGAATGACCGAGGATGCGACCGGGTTCCAATCCTGCCACTCGGTCATGTGCGCCGCCGTATTCGGGCCGCCCTTGCCCTGCGGCAGTACCGGCAGCGCCGCCTTGACCCAGGTCTGCCCGGGCAGCGTGCCGATGTAATACGCCCGGCCATCGCCGACCTTGTTGGCAATAAAAGCCGGCTTGCCGTCGCCATACCGCGCCAGCACCTGGGCGTTCGTAGCGACCTCGAACTGCTCCCGGCTGCAATAGGCCGGGAATGACATCCCGTCCTTCAGCCTCACCTCGTCAAGCGCCTTCACGAACAGCAGTTCCAACCGGGCGCGCAAAGGGCCCTTGTAGCGTTCGTCGGACAAGGCCTTCCCGCGCCCCAACACCTCATCGAGCTCGGTCAACGGCGCGTCGAATTCATCTTTGCGCGCCGCTCCCGCCGTGGCGAACACCGTGCCGCCGGCCTGGACCCACTCTTTGACCGCCGCCGCCGCCGTGCGTTCGAGATTCTGGCCGCAAACATACAAGACCGAATAGTTTTTCAGCAGCCCATCGGCACAATCTTTTTCCGTGATGTGATCAACCCGGTGCCCGGCATAGCGCAGGGCATACCAGATGGCCTTGCGCTCCTCCTGCGACACATTGCTGGCCACGCTGCCGGGCTTGACCGCGCCCTGCCCCTTGCCCTCGGTCTCCCACACGTCACTCGCTTCGCTGAGCAGCATCGCGATCCGGGCCGGTTCGGCGCGAGCCGGCAGCAGGTGGTCCTCCAGCAGGCCCGCCATGCCGGAAATCGTCCGGATCGCCTTGAACATCGGCATTCCGCCGCGATAAGCAATGTAGTTTTCCGTGAACCACATATCGGGCCCCACGCAGAAGAAATTCAGGTCCTTGACGTTCTGGCCCCATTGCAGCACGGCGTTCTGGAGCAGTTGTTCCGGATTGTTCCCCGGCCAGTGCGGCATGCAGTAGAACTTGATCGGCGTGTCGTGGTAGCTCGCGCCCTTGCGCAGGTAGGCGGCTTGGAATTCAGCCACCAGGCGCGAAGCCTCCGGCTGGCAGTAGGTGTAATCCTGGCTCCAGGCCAACGACATCGCTTTTCCTTTGAACGCTTCGATGAACGAGCCCTGGTTCATCCAGTAGAACGGGTGCATGCCGCCCAGATTGGCCGTCGAGTGGATCTCTGGCCCGAGTTCGGCCTTCACCGTCCGGGTCTTTTCGGCGAGGATGGCAATCCCCTGCTCGGCGCGGAATTGCCCGCTGTACCAATAAAGCTTCTTGAGTCCCTCCAGGCTGCCGGCGTCACCCTTCTTCTCCTCGGGCAACACGCCGATCTGAACGGCCACGTCGCTCGAAAGGGAGGCCAGCAGCTTCACCTGGTCCCAGCCCGCCAGCCCGAGACTTTGCGGCGTCTCGCCCGCCTGGCGGACAAACGCGCGAAACGCCTCTACCTTGTTCGTGTCGTTCACGTCAATGGCCGGCAGCCGGATTTCGTCGCCAAAGGAGAGCGCGTAGGTCTCCTTTTCCAGCTTCTGTTTTCGGACGTAATCCGCAATGGCGGGAATGTCATGCGCATATTCGAACACCACGAACCGTTCGACCGACTTGCCGCGACCGACCCCGCCGGTGTTCAGGCCCAGCGCTTCACGGAACCTCTTCTGCGTGTCCAAAGAACCGGCATCGGGATCGCTTGCCACGGGCACGCACGTCTGGCCGAACAGCCGCAGCTTCTTCGGCCAAGGCCCCAGCCGCGCCTCCTGGTTGAGATCGCGGATCAGCTCGGCGAATATCTCGGCGGTCTTCTTGGTGTTGGCCACACCTTGCGGTCGGTGCAGATCGGGCTGGACCAGCACGGCAAGCGCCGGCTTTCCGGGTTCGAGCTTGAACGACTTGACGATCTTTCCCTCGTCCGGCTCCAGCGCGATGTCCACGGCGAACGGCAGGCTTCCCCCCTCTATCGCCAGATGGTATTGTCTAGCGCTAAGAACTTTTGCGCCGGGGGCATAGGCGAGCATCGAAAAGGGCGAGGTGCTCTCGGTGTTCATGGTGGGCCCCAGGTCGTGCCACGGACTCGCGGCGCCGGGGGCGATCGCATTGGTCAACTTGCCGCTGACGACCCAGTTTGGACGACGATGGTTCTGATGGCTCCAGGCGATCGCGATGGGCGCTTTCGCGCCCTCGGGATTGCGGAACCGGAAATAGACGTGGTTGGCCCGCTTCAGCTCGTCCAACAGAGGATAGCGCCCAAACCGCGGCGTCGAAACGTCCGACAAGTCGGACGTGATCAGGATGGCGTCCACGGAACGGGCGCCGGCAGGTTCCGGATTCTTCGTCTTGGATAGGGTCAGCCGGTAGCGGCCTTTTGCGAGCGTCACCGGGTATCCCTCCGCCGCATCATGGTCGATCCCCCAGCTCCAATAGAGATCGCCCGCGGTCAAGTCTTTATACTTGAAGGAGAAATGCTTGGCCGACTCTCGCAGGCCGTAGGTTTTCTCGAATACCGGGGCTTTCGCGTTAAGCGACTCGATCCGGACGCCGAACGCATAGTTGAAGAACGGCGGGCATTCGTATTTCACCCACACTTTGTAGGTTCCGTTGGACGGGACTTCGAACTCGGCCGTCATCTCGGCCGGATTGTTCCCGGCATCGGTCATCGCCGTCCGCAGCCGGCTGGCCCACACCCCGCCGAAGATCATGTTCTGATACAGGTCCTCGCCCCACCGGCCCACCTGCCAGCCCGGACCCGGCCCGAACTGGTCCTGGGCCACGCCTTGCATGTCCTCGCACTCGATGACGATGCGCGTGGGCTCGGGCGGAACGGGCTCGACCGCCGGAGCCGCCCGCGCCGCCGGAACCTGGCCCATCGCGATTCCCGCCACCACCGCCGCCAGAACCATCCGTCCGCTTGAATAACGTTTCCTCATCGCCTTTTCTCCCTTGTAATAACGTTTCCTCATCGCCTTTTCTCCCTTGTAACTACTCAGCGAGGTAGCCCCACTATGAGGCCGCCTGTAAACACAGCATAGATTACCCCCCCCCTCCCGATTGCAATAGGAAAAAAGATAAAAATTGTGTTTTGGGCTGGACTCATCGGGGTGTTTTCGGTAATTACCTATTTTACTATGATGATCGTACCTGCGGTTCGTTTGTAGCGAACCAGCACAAATCCGGATCCCCCATTGCCGCCCGCCTTGCCTGCCCGCTAATGCTAAAGTTCCTGCTGCAATTAAGAGTGCTAATCCAGCTGCTATTAAAGCTCCTATACCAATTGCTAATAAAATAATCTGAGGCCCAGCTAATAAAGCTCCAAGTCCAATCAATGCAAGAACAACTAATGCTGCAACTCCAACACCAAAAAGAACATTTAACCAATCTACTTGTGACATTATGTAAGCAGCACCTGCAAATAAACCAAGCCCTAAACTTAATACTCCCATAGCTAATGCTCCTTTAGCGATATTAACTAAATTGTTACCCATTATACTCATGCCTTGAGATAAAGCATTAAATGCTGCTAACATAGGAACTGCTAATAAACCTAAACCTGCAAGCGCCAACAAACCTGGTATTGCAGGTAAGAATAGTATTAAAGCTGGACCTAATAGTGCCATTGCTAATATACCTTTAAAAACTGATGTATTACCCATTGCCTTTAAACCTTCTGCTAAACCCATTAAACCTGCTCCAGTTCCAGCACTTGCTCCTCCTACAGCACCCCCTTTATTTGCTGTTCCTTGAATTGATTCCATAGCACCGCCTGTACCTCCTGCAGCTCCTTTACCAAAAGGTAAAGCTGATTTTAAACTAGACTTTAAATTGCCAAAAAAACTTCCTCCTTGCATTCCAATCTGGAAACCTTTAGCCATGTTAATACCTTGCATTATTGCACTGGCAGTGCTGAAAATAATAGCTCCTACACCAATTAAACCTGCTATAACCCCTTTTACACCTGCAGGAAGAGCAGAATTGAAGGAATTTAAAGCATCTGCTATAAATTGTAGTGCTGGTTGGAAAACAGCAAAAATATTCATAAATGAATTTTTTAAAGCTTCAAAAGATTCAGTAAATGACATATTTTGTTGAGCTTGTTCTTCTAAAGATTTTTTCTTATCAGCTTCTGCCTTCATTGCTTCAGTTATAGATTCTTGACTCATTTTAGCCAAATCTTTTATATCGCTAACTCCACTCACTTCTGCTGCAAGCTCTAACTCTCCACCTTCTCCTATTTTTGTGGCATTCATTATAAATGCTTTTTGCTCTTCAGTTAACCCATCTAAACTTCCTCCTAATCCACCAAACAAATCTGCCTTTCTTACATCTTCAGCATTTTTTGCAATCATGTTAGTAAGACTATCCATACTCATTCCTGTGGCATCAGCAACCATTTGCAATCT
>JAGYMT010000107.1 GCA_018400335.1 Kiritimatiellia bacterium
ATGCCTTTTCGAATAAGCTCTAATTATGGCGCATAACCTTTCGGGAAGCCCACTGAATCTGCCTGAACTCTGTCGCTTTCTGCTGGCTTGATTGCCGGGGGCATGTTATGTTTTCTTCCAGATTCTCTTGTCCGCTTGCCTGGGGCCTGCCGCGACGAAGCCAAAAAGGGCGTGAACGGGCTTTCCGTGTCAGAACAGTCCGTAAGCAGGCGGCCCAAGTATTGCACATGTAGATCCCAATTCTTGTCCTGATTCGGAGGGTGTATGGAACCTGACCGCTTTTCCGGTATTCGCGATAACCACAGGCGCGGGAGAGTCGGCGATTTCCTGCGGGAGAAAATCCAATCAGGCTCAAAGCTTTCCTTCGTTTCCGCTTATTTCACCATCTATGCCTACGATCGGATGCGCGGCCAACTGGAGGCGATGGATTCCCTTCGCTTCCTGTTCGGCGAACCACGCTTTGTCCGAAGCATTGACTCCGATAAGACCGATAAGAAGGCTTTCGATATCGAGGAGCAAAAACTCTTCCTGCGCAATCGTCTTCAACAGCGAAGGATAGCGGCGGACTGCGCCGACTGGATCAAGCGCAAGGTCGAGATACGCTCGGTCCGCTATCCCGGCTTCCTGCACGGCAAGATGTATCACATGGATAATCACGGGGTGCAGGAGGCAATGATCGGCAGCTCGAACTTCACCGTCGGCGGGCTCGGGCTCGGAACCGGCGGCCGCAACAATATCGAGCTCAATATCGAGGTGAACGACAATAGGGACCGGCGCGACATCCTGGCCTGGTTCGACGAAGTCTGGAACGATAAGCAAGTTGTCGAGGACGTCAAGGCGGACGTTTTGCGCTACCTGGAGCAGCTCCACGCCAACCACTCGCCGGAATTCGTCTATTTCAAGACTCTCTTTCACCTGTTCGAGGATTATCTCAAGGAAGCGGCCCGGGGCGGACTGCTCGATGAGAAGACCGGCTTCTTCGAGACCGACGTGTGGAATATGCTTTATGACTTTCAGAAGGACGGAGTCAAGGCCGCGATCAACAAGATCATGAAACACAACGGCTGCGTCATCGCCGATAGCGTCGGGCTCGGCAAAACCTTCGAAGCTCTGGCCGTTATCAAGTATTTCGAGTTGCTTAACGGCAGGATTCTCGTGCTCTGCCCGAAGAAGCTTGAAGATAACTGGCTGGTTTATCGGGAAAACGACACCCGCAACCCGCTGCTGAAGGATAAGTTCGCCTTCAAGGTTATGGCGCACACCGATCTTGGCCGGGAGAAGTTCGATACGCATAACTGGGGCAACTATGATCTCGTAGTGATTGACGAGTCCCACAATTTCCGGAACAACGCCTCAAACTCATCCGCAAAGGGAGATGAGCGCAGGCTCTCGCGCTACGAGTTCATGATGGAAAAGGTCCTCCAAAGCGGAATCAAGACCAAGGTGCTGCTGCTCTCGGCCACGCCGGTGAACACGAGCCTGAAGGATTTGCGCAATCAGCTCTACCTGGTGACTCATAATGAAGACACGGCTTTCAAGGATTCCCTGGATATCTATAGCATCGGACAGGTGATGCGAAACGCTCAGACGAATTTTACTAACTGGGCCGATCCAAAGAAGAATCCCGACCGCAAGGTCGCAACGCTGCTCGACGCCCTCGATTCCTCATTCTTCAAATTGCTCGATGAATTGACCATCGCCCGCTCGCGCAAGCACGTGGTGAACTACTATGAAACCAAGGGCATCGGCGAGTTCCCGGTCCGGCTTAAGCCGCTCAGCAGGGCGCCGGTAACGGATTTGAAGGGCTTTTTTCCAAGCTACGACGAAATCAGCGAGCTGATCGAAGGCTACAAACTCACCATCTTCAACCCCTCGGCCTATCTCCAAGATCGTTGCGTAAACCTGTATATCAAGGGTGAAGGCCAGTTGCTCCTGTTCAACAACCAGAAAGAACGCGAGTCGTTTCTCATCGGCATGATGCGGACAAATTACCTCAAGCGGCTTGAAAGCTCGGTGCACAGTTTCACGATCTCGATCGAGCGCACGATCTGCAAAATCAAAGAGCTTCTCAAAAAAATTGACCATTTTGAGACCAATCTTGATGACTATACCCAGCCTGACCTGCTTGAGCAGCAGGGCGAGGATGAGCTGGACGAGCTACGCGATCGCCTGACCGTCGGTAAAAAACTCCCTATCAAGCTCGAACATCTCGACCGCGAGACATGGAAGAAAGATCTGAAGCGCGATCTGAAACAGCTCATTGCCATACATGAGAAGGCGGCGGCCATCACGCCCGACCGCGACGCGAAGCTGGCTGAATTGAAGAAGCTGATAGTCGAAAAACTTGCAAATCTTCTCAATGCCGGCAACCGCAAGACGCTTGTCTTCACCGCGTTCGCCGACACTGCCGGCTATCTGTATGACAATCTTGAACAATGGGCTCGCGAGGAGCTGGGGCTGCATATCGCGCTTGTGACCGGCTCCAACGAGAACAAGACCACCTTCAAGCCCGCCGGCTTTCAGCGTCAGTCCGATTTCATCGCCATTCTCTCGAACTTCTCGCCGCGCTCGAAGCAGCGCGCAAAGATGACGAATATGCCGCAGGAGGGCGAGATTGATCTTCTCATAGCCACGGACTGCATATCCGAGGGCCAGAATCTTCAGGACTGCGACTACCTGATCAACTACGATATCCACTGGAATCCGGTGAGAATCATCCAGCGCTTCGGCCGCATTGACCGGCTCGGCAGCGTCAATAAGCAGGTCCAGCTTGTCAACTTCTGGCCGACCGACGATTTGAACAAGTATCTCAACCTCAAGGACCGCGTGGAGTCCCGCATGGCGCTGGTCAATATCGCCGCCACCGGCGAGGACGATCTGCTTAATCCCGACCAGATCAAGGACCTCGTCAAGGACGAATCGACCTATCGCGAAAAGCAGTTGCTCCGGCTGAAGGACGAGGTTATAGACCTTGAGGAAATGGACGACAACGTATCGCTCAGCGAGTTCACGCTCGATGATTTCCGCGTGGAACTGATGAACTATCTTGAGAACAACCACGCGCTTCTTGAGCAGGCGCCCCTCGGTCTCTACGCCATCGCTCCTACCCTTGATCATGCGAAGGATCGGGAACTTTTCGACAGGAACTGGCACGAGATAGTGAAGTCTGGCGTCATTTTCTGTCTGCGCCACAAGAACGCGCCCGTCGAAAAGACCTCATCAAACGTCAACCCGCTTGGCGCTTACTACCTGCTCTATATCCGGGACGACGGCACCGTCCGCTTCAACTTCACGCAGGCCAAGAACACGCTCACGCTGTTCCAGAAACTCTGCTCCGGAAAAATCGAGCCGAACCAGGCGCTCTGCGATCTTTTCGACGGGGAAACCGACCAGGGACTGAAGATGGACAAATACGATGCTCTGCTCGGGAAGGCCATCAAGAGCATCGCCGCCGCTTTCAGAAAGCGAGTCGCGTCCGGCCTGACCGCCGGCCGCGATTTCATCATACCCGATGAAAAGGAGCAGGCGAAGGATGATGGCGATTTCGAACTCATCACCTGGCTGGTGATCAAGTAGAGAATGGATGGAATCATCATGAGCAAGCCCAAGGCCATCGAAGGGCGCGGCGGCGAAATCGCGCTCTACCGGACAGAGGATGATCACGGGAACAGATGTTGAAGGACTTTTGCGCGTCATAACGGATTATTCACTCGCGCTGAAGCTGCCGAATCCGGTATATTGCTAACGTGGGTTGGTGCCCGCAACCCAAGAACGAAGAGCGGCGTGCTCGGAGAGCCCGCCCTTTTTTCCGGACAGGTAGGGCGCGCTCTCCGAGCGCGCCGAGAAATGAATATTGCCGTCTTCTTGTTTTTTGTCAGTGTTTTTCGACAATGAGGTGCTAATCCGGCAGGAGTTTGAAATTGTAAGAGGCGCCTCGTGCAGAACATCCGCAAAGCCGGCAGCAACCGAATGGCCTGAATCAGCATTAATCGCGGCCTTGGCCAATTCTTTTCTATCATCCCAGGCTTCCCGCCACTTCGTTTCTATTTCATCAACCAGTTGCCGCCGCAACTGGTTGAGAAGCGATACTGGAACAAACAGTGCGCCCGGATTATTGATCGCGATTCTTCCGGGGGTGAAGCGCGTGCCGCCCAGCTTGGCAAAGGCCTTCTCAACAGCAGCATCAAGATTGTCCGCATTGCGAGCCGGCTCAAAGGATCCGGAGACCGACGCGGATGCGGCAATCGCGCAGGCTCCGTCATCCTCCGCTACCGGGATTGGATCCGACGACGGACACGGGTTACGGCAGGATGCGCCTGCCTTGATGCCGGCGCTATCAATTTGTATCTCGAAATCAACGGTGCGACTGCCCGGCAATCTCGCCCGATTCGGCTTTTCAAAACGGTAGCGGCGCTTGATTTCCTGGGAAGACGAGCAGGAGATGGGCGTTCCCGGCGCAATGCCCGGATGCTCAAGGGACAGCGCCACTTCAACAAGCGCGCCGGCAGGCGCCTCGAAAACCGGGACGAAAGAGTCGCCGTCCCTCACCCGCAAATTGGATACCGCGAAGCCGTAAGGCCGGGAAAGACCGGGCACGTCAATTTGCAGTCCGTCATGCGCTTCAATCGGCCGACTGGATTTGAAGCGCAGACGGTCCTCCCCCGTCCGATCGGGTATCACGCACTGCACCTTGCCGATGACAATGCCGCGATGTCCCACGCAGTCCGGCTCCACCACATTCCTGTTGCGGCGCGAGCGCAGATAGAGATCGGTCCATGGCCGACTGAAAATGGTCTTTATATCGCGGACCATCTCGTCCGCCTCGCGGGGCGATGCGCCGCCGTCGAGCAGGGCGCGGTAATACTTCACCGTGGCGGCGACATAGAGAGGACTCTTCATGCGCCCCTCGATCTTCAGGGCCGACACCCCGACGCGCCGAAGCTCCGGAATGTATTCCGGCAGCGCCAGATCCTTCATCGAAAATACGAAGCGCTGCTCGCTCTGATCGCGATAGCGATCGCGGCACAGATACGCGCAGCGTCCGCGGTTCCCGCTTCGGCCCATGATATGAGATGAGAAGAGGCAGAGTCCGCTGTACGAGTAACACAGCGCGCCATGGATGAACACTTCCGTCTCCAGGTCAGGCAAGTCGGCGATGCCGGGCAGTTCGTCCAGCGTCAGCTCCCGTGCCAGAGTGACGCGGGAGAACCCGAGCTCGCGCGCCATTTCCGCGCCCGGCCGATTATGAACCGCCATCTGCGTGCTGGCATGCAATCGCAATTCCGGAAAATGCCGACTTACGATTCCGAGGACACCGAGATCCTGAACGATCACGGCATCCGCGCCTGACTCCGCCACGGCCGCCAGGTCATCAACCACCTCATCCATCTCACGCTGGAGAACAAGGGTGTTGAGAGTTATGTAGACCCGCCGGCGAGGATTCGATGAATGGGCAAAGGCCGTGATATCGGCCAGATCCTCCATGCTGAAGTTAGAAGCTTCGGCGCGCGCCGAGAAATGCGGCAGGCCGAGGTAGATCGCATCGGCTCCGTAATGCAGGGCGGCATAGCCCGCTTCCGGTCCGCCGGCCGGCGCGAGCAATTCCGGCGCGCGCGGCTTGATTTTGACAGATACTGAATTCATCTTGCAACTCATCACGGGGAAATACCACTCCTGAATCCCGCGCGCTAATTTCAACGTAACTACTCAGCGATGCGGTCGGCGGAACGCCGACCCTCCCTCAATTCCAGCAGATATGCTGTTCTGGCAATGGGAGGGACGGCATAATGCCGTCCGTAATATGGCATTTCACGCAATCTGGAGAAGGACCTGAGTTATGAATTCTGAATACTGCTTTAAAAAACCCACTTTTGCAAGCAACTCCGGCAACAAAGATTTCTCCTAAACCCGGCAGTGGATTTTTTTCTTCATGGTCTTGATCTCTTGCATCTCATCCGATATAACATCCATATGACCAATCAACTCGCGATTGAAATCAAGGAGCTCGCAAAGAGAGTCGGCTACGATGACTGCGGCACGGCTCCCGCTGATGAATTCACGGAGTTCAGGAGCGCGGTTGAAGAGCGGATGCGGCGTTTTCCCGATGCCGCGCCGCTCTATGCGGATCTCCTCAAGCGCGCCGATCCGCGTGCGCGCGCGCCCTGGGTCAGGTCAATCGTGGTATGCGTGCGGCGCTACGGCAAGTACAAGATTCCGCACGGTCTCGCCGGACACATCGGGCGGACATACCTCTTCGACCGCCGCAATCCGCACTGCCCTGACCACGACATGCCCAAGAAGATGAAGCAAGGGTTGAAACAACTGGGCTTGAAGGTGCGGCAGGGCGGGGTCCCGGACCGCTGGGCGGGCGCGCGCGCAGGGTTGACGCAATTCGGGAAGAACTGCTTCGCGTATTCCAGGCACGGCTCGTGGATCAATATCGAAACCTGGCTGGTTGACGCCGAACTGCCGCCCGGCGAGC
>JAGYMT010000108.1 GCA_018400335.1 Kiritimatiellia bacterium
TCCTTGCCTTTTGCCTTGCCCTTGCCTTTTTCCTCGGCCTTCTCCGCATCGGCAGGCGTCTTGGCGGCATCGCCCTCCTTCTTTTCGCCCTCGCCTTCGGCAGGCGCCGCGCCCTCGGCAGGCGCCTCGCCCTCCGCGGGTTTGACCTCTTCCTCGGCCTTCGGCATGTGGACGGCGGCGATCACGGTGTCGCCCGGGGAAAGTATCGTCAGCTTGGGGTCGGGGGGTATGTCGCGCACGAACAGGCGCCCGTCAATGTCGAGGGCTGAGATGTCGAGAAGGAATTCCCTGATGATGTCCATGGGAAGACATTCCACCTCGACCGAGCGGGCCTGATGTTCGAGAATTCCGCCGTTCTGAGTCACGCCCACGGGATCGCCCACGAGACGGGTGGCCACCATCACACGCAGCTTGCGGGTCATGGATATCTTAAGGAAATCGGCGTGAAGAGCGTGATCGGTGACCGGATCGCGCTGAAGCGCCTTGATGAGCACGTTGTCTATAATCTCGCCGCCCACGGACAGGTTCAAGATGATGTTCTCGCCGCTGTGGCGCCGGATCACCATCTCGAGTTCATGCTGGTTGATGCTGAACGACATGGGCTTGATGTCGGGGCCGTAGACTATGCAGGGAATCATTCCGCTGTGCCGGATCCGCCTGGAGCGGCGTGTCCCCGTTTCTTCCCTTTTTTCCACTGCCAGTTGTAATGTCTCTATCTGCGTTGCCATTTACTATTTCCTTTTCCCTTGTTTCTATATGCTGAATAGCGAAGATACCGATTGGTTGTTGTGGATGCGGCGGATGGCTTCGGCCAGAAGCTTGGCCACGCTGAGCGTCTTGATCGGGGACTCAGCCATGAAAGAAGGCATGGGAATCGTGTCGGTAATAACGATTTCCTTGATAGGCGAGTTTCTGAATTTCTCCGCTGACTCCGGGACGAACGCCGCGTGGGTTGCCGCCGCAAATACTTCGCGAGCGCCGGACTCCATGAGTATCCTTGCGGCGCCGCAGAGCGTTCCGCCGGTCGTTATTAGATCATCAATCAAAATCGCCGTACGGCCTTTCACGTCTCCCACCACGCCGTGCGACACCACTTCCCTCGGCCCCTTTCTCTGCTTTGATACGATAGCAAGCTCGGAGTTGAGCATCTGCGAATACGCATATGCCATCTTCATTCCGCCGGCATCCGGAGACACCACCACCACGTCCTTGAAATTCTGCTGCCTCAGGTGGTTCACGAAAACGGGCGCGGCATAGAGGTGGTCCACGGGAATGTCGAAGAAGCCCTGTATCTGCTGAGCATGCAGATCCATCGTCAGGAGCCGGTCCGCGCCTGCCGCCACCAGCAGGTTTGCCACGAGTTTCGCCGAAATAGGAACGCGAGGACGGTCCTTCCTGTCCTGTCTGGCATAGCCGTAGTAGGGGATCACCGCCGTGATGCGCGCCGCGGAAGCCCTCCGCATTGCGTCTATCACGATCAGCAGCTCCATTATGTTTTCGTTGGGAGGGCTGCAGGTGGACTGGACGATGAAGACGTCTTTTCCCCTGATATTGTCAATTATCTGCACCGATGTCTCCCCGTCCGGAAAACGAGTGATGCAGATGTCGCCCACGGGAATGTCGAGGTTCCCTGCGATATCATTGACCAGTTTAGGATTGGAACTTCCGCCGAAAACTTTCAAAACCCATACTCCTTATCATTTCCAGCCGGGCTGCCCGACCAGGACTTGAACCTGGACTCTGGCCTCCAAAGGGCCGTGTGCTGCCATTACACCATCGGGCAGTTATCCGCGCTCTTCTTAACAGCAGATTTCCCGCCCGCCGAGTTTCCACTGCATTTTTTCCTTATGGTCGCTCGCAAACAACACGAAACGGATCAGAATCCGTTAAGGCCAGAGATCAGGAAAACATACATTATTGCGGATTGACTGCAACAAGGCAAGTCCAAACAGGACAGGAAATAACCTTCCTGACACGCGATTCAATCTCCAAGCCGTGTTCCTCGTTCCTGGCAAGGGCCATTATCGTGGCCCCGGAACCGGACAACAATACACCGTTCGCGCCCGACTGTTCAAGTTCATCGTTTATAATTTTAAGGAGCGGGTACTTTTTGTAAGCCGTCTCCTGTAGGCTGTTGAACAACCCCTTCGCGATCTCTTCGACGCACCCGTTCCTCAAGCCTGATACAATGTTGTGAAATCTATCCGAGCGGCGGGAAGAAGTCAAGTCCGTTTTATGACGAGAGTAGATGTCCCCGGTTGATATTCCTATCCCGGGGTTGACCAGGAGCAGCCTCCACCGGCTCTCCTCCGACGCGGATAGCGGGGCCACCTTTTCGCCCCGCCCCTCCATGCAGACCGTTCCGCCGTGCACCATTGCCGGAATATCGCAGCCGAGTTGCCCGCCGAGCTTCATAAGCGCTTCCCTGGAAAGACCGGTCCGCCACGCGGCATTGAGCGCGTTCAGCGCCGCGGCGGCATCGGCGCTGCCCCCTCCAAGGCCGCCCGCCACCGGGATGTTCTTCTTTATCCGGAAGCGCGCGCCTCCCGGATGCTTCGTCGTCTCCTTCAGTAATCGCGCGGCCCGCGTGGCGAGATTGTCGTCCGAGGCGGGCATGGCTGCCGGCCAGGGTATCCCGTCCAGTCGTATGCCGTCTTCATCAATAAGCGTTTCTATATCCGGGGATTCCGGAACATCCAAATGGACGGTGTCGAACAGCGAAACGGGCGCGAGAACGCTTCGTATCTCGTGGTACCCGTCGTCCCGCTTCCCGATCACCTCCAGGAACAGGTTGACTTTTGCCGGCGCTTTCGCCTGAATTTGCATAGAGCGGCTCCTCAAAACGATCGGGCTTTATCTATGATGGCGCCGCAAATGTCAAACCCGAATTCGCGGATTGTCCAATTTGGCTTTCGCCGAAATCTCCATCATGTTGGTTTTTTTTGGTTGACATTTTCAAAAATGAGGATAAGAATATATAAAGAATTAGATGTACTGGCTTCCGGCGTGGGTGTATGCGGCTTTGGAGCAGCGGCCGGGCCGGATGATCTCGGTTTTTCGCGGAGAGGGAGGAAACCTTGTGTGGGAGAGCAAGTGAATAAAATGAAGCTCATTCTCGCATTTGTCGTCATGGGGTTCGGTCTCCATGCGCCCGGGCTTCTCGCCCAGTCTTCCACCAATCTTCCTTACGAGGATGATTTTGAGTCATACGCGGAGGGCACGCGTCTGGTTGACGGGACTAACGGCTGGTTCGCCGATTCCACCGATGCCGTTGTGCAGACCAATACCGTCTACAGCGGCACGAATGCCGGCATGGTTCCTATTGACGTGGTGTTGTCCAACAGGTTTGAGAATCTGCCCGGGTCTAACGTGTGGCTGACAATGCAGCTGCTGCCGGTTCTGTACGATTCGGAAGACACCCCTCAGGTGCCCACCAACCTCGCCGCCATGTTGTTCGTTAAAAGCAATGGACTTTACGTGGTCCACAATGCTCTTGCCCCTGTGACTGATTGGGTGACCATAACTAACGATGTGACGGATAATCCCGCGACGCCTGTTTCCAATAACTGGGTGCGCCTCGATCTCTATCAGAATTATACCACCAAGAAGTGGACGCTTTTTGCCGACTTCATCCTGCTAAAGGAGGATATCCTTTTCGTCAGCGATGCAATCACGAGCTTCTCGGGTTTCGACCTGTACAACGGGAGCGGCGCCACGACGTTTCTCGATAATGTGGCCGCAAGTTACAGCAATCCGCCCGCGCTCGGCGCCGACGGCGGTAATTGGCTGCCCACTCTTAACGTTGGACCCACAAATTTCGTTCGAACCATCCCCCAGGGCCAGAACGCGACCGCCCAGACCTCGCTGGTATCGAACACGGGCGGCTACTATGATTTTGCGTACACGAATTCCATCATATATGACGAGCCCGAGTTCGGGCAGTGGATTTCCCTGGGCGCAACATCAGGGACAAACGTCGGCGACATCGTGATCAACTTCAGCACTTCCAACCTGCAGGCCCGCAGCGCGGCTTACACCGCCACCATTCGCGTTGACGCGCAGGACACCCGCTTTGGGTTCACCGTGAAGGATTCCGGCCAGACGATCAGGGTTTCGGTGAACGTGAGGGCAGGGATAGAGCTTGCGGTCTCTCCCGCTGTGCTCGATCAGGTGGTGGATAAGGGCAATAACCCCACGAATCAGGCGTTCCTGGTTTGGAACGACAGTCTGCCGCCCAAGGCTTTTATGGATTTCTTGATAGAGGAGTCAATAGCATGGCTTTCCCTGAGTAAGTACAGCGGCGTGAGCACGGGCGAGCAGCATTCCATAGGCGTCATGTTCGAGGATATGTCGGGGTTCGACGGGGGGACTAATACCGGCACCATCACCGTGCGCGGATGGGGCGACACGGGCGAGGGCGAAGGCGTAGTTACCCAGACCCAGTTTCTGACCGTTTCAGTAGTGATCTCGTCGCCGGAACCGCCGACCGGCGTGACTGCAAGCGACGGGACCGATACTGAGCAGGTTGTGGTAGGCTGGAATGCCGCGCAGGGCGCCGCGCGTTACGAGGTGCGGCGTCACACGACGTTCGACAGATCCTATGCCCTGAAGATCGCCGAGGTGACGACCACAAGCTTCGACGACAATTCAGCTTCGCCAGGACTGCTATATTATTACTGGATCCATTCCGTGAGCGCGTTCGGTGTCGTGGGGAACGCAAGTGAGTTCGATTCCGGCTATCGCGGTCTTGCGGCCCCCGGCGGCTTGTTCGCCAGTGCCGGAACCTATACGAATAAGGTTCGGACGACATGGTCGGCTTCTTCCGGCGCCGACAGCTACGAACTCCACAGGGGCGTCGAGGGGCAGTCTCTGACCAACGTGTTCCATGCTGATGGTCTTTCCTATGACGATACACAGGTCATTCCGGGCATTGTCTACACCTATAAGGTGAAGGCGAAGAACAGCCGCTACTCAAGTGCGCTGAGCCAGCCCGATGACGGGTTTATTCTTTCCCCGCCGTCGAGCGTGACTGCTACGGAAGGAACGCAGGTGAGCAAGATTGAGGTGAGCTGGCCGGCCGCGAACTCGGCCACCGCCTACGAGGTGTGGAGAAGCGAGATCAATCTAAAAAGCCGCGCATCCTTGGTCGTCAGCACGGTTGATACCTCGATCACCGATACGAGCGTCGAGGCCGGTAAGGTCTATTACTACTGGGTCAAGACTAAGAACTCGACCGCGACGAGCGCGTTCTCCTCTTCGGGCAGCGGCTACGCGGCGTCCGGCGGCGTGGATCTCTCCGTGTGGGGGCTCGTGGTCCAGCCGAATACGATAGCCACCGGCGCCTCGCCTTCCGTGGTATCCTTCCGGCTGGGCAACGAGGGAACGCTTCCTATGGAAGGATCGAACAGTTATGTAGGTATGATCTTCTACGCTTCGCTTTCGCCGCTGCTTGGAAACGACGCTGCGGTGATCGGCCAGACGAGCCAGGCTCTGGAGATTCCCGCCGGGGAGGATACCGTTGTTACCGTGGCGGGTTCCACAATCACGATGCCATCCGACGAGGGTGATTACTACGTGTTCGTCTACGTTGCACCGACGTTCCCCTCAACCCTCGTGGAGAGCAATCAGCAGAATAACACCGCCATGCGCGAGGAGCCCATCCACGTGGATACGGAAGGCGCGCCGCCGAGCCGCGGGATCAATGACTACAGCGGCGACGGCATCTCAGACCTCGTGGTCGTCGCCAATGGCGCCTGGTACGTGCGATCGGTGGATGGCAGGGCGATTGCCGTGAACGTGCAGTGGGGCGGGGCCGGGTTCACCCCGGTAAGCGGCGACTTTGACGGAGACGGCATCGCCGACTTCGCCGTGTACGGCGGAGGGATGTGGTTCGCCCGGGATATGTCCGGTAACAATGTTCTCTGGGCCGAGACATGGGGCGGCAGCGGGTTCGTTCCGGTCTACGGAGTTTTCAGTTCGCCTGATGCCCTGACTGCCGATCTCGCGGTCTTCGACGAGCAGAGCGGGGCGTGGTACGTGCGCACCGCCGGATGGGATGTTATATTGTGGGATACCTATTTCGGGCAGGCCGGCTTCGTGCCCGTGAGCGGCGATTTCGACGGCGACGGGATTTGGGACGTGGCTGTCTATCATGAATCCTCGGGAACCTGGTACGGGCGCACGGTTGCCGGCAGCCTCCTGTTCTGGGCCGAAAACTGGGGCGGCTCCGGTTTCACTCCGGTTGTCGGCGATTATGACGGAGATGGAGCTTCGGATATGGCGTTGTATTGCGAGCCTTACGGGATGTGGTTCATTAAGGATCTCGCCGGCAACGTCATAGTGTGGGGCGATGTATGGGGCGGCCCGGGCTATACCCCGGTCTACGGCGATTTCGACGGCGATGGCCGCGCCGATATGGCCGTCTATCATGAGTCTACCGGCAAGTGGTATATCCGCAGCGCCGCGGGAAGCGTGATC
>JAGYMT010000109.1 GCA_018400335.1 Kiritimatiellia bacterium
TCCAAATTGTCGAACGTCGAGACATGACCCCAATGCCGTTTTGGAACTTGCGGACAAATTATTTCAGGCCTGTAGAAAAAAATTCGGCAGCAAACGGCACATGTGGGAAACGCTGCGATCTTATATAAAAATCCTGATTTTCGATTCGTGGGAACATCTGCTTGATTTCGCGCTTGACCCGCCAAAATACCATCCAACCATCAGAAAAGTGTAGCGATTCAAGCCGTGAAAATCCATCGATCTTAAAAACCCGACATGTGCGGCAAAGGATATTTCTGTCTTTACATGCAAATTAGACACGCTTTGACATCTCGTAAAAAGAAAAAAATGTTTTTTTCTTGCAAATTTAACTGCCCAATGATAACCTTTCCTCGTTGTTTGATTGTGAAGGCCAAATGGCGCTTCACCGAGAATGGCTGTCTTTTTTGTGACTTTTTGTGACTTTTTGTGGCAAACTTTCTTCTCCGAAAGGCAACCGACTTGCCTGCGTGTACGCGCAAGCAGGGCGAAGCGAAGGTTACCCTTGAATCAGCAACGCGTGATGAACAATATTTCACGACGGCATTTTATCAAAGTGTCATTGGCCGCTGGAGCCGCATTGCCGCTCAACGCTCTTTTTGGCCAATCGGCCAAATCCGCATCGATTCTTCCACGGCGCTTGCTCGGCAAGACCGGCGAATCGGTGACGATTCTCGGCCTCGGCGCATATATAGCGCATAGCGAACAGGCGGATACCCGGGGCATGGTGGAAACGGCGCTTGAAGGCGGCGTTCGATATTTCGATTGCGCCCCGAGCTACGGCTACCGGCACGGAGCTTGTGAAGAACGGCTGGGGGAGAGTCTCAAAGGCGCGCGCGACAATATTTTCCTAACGACCAAAATCCTCTTCTTAAATTCGGGCGCGGCGGAAGAATCGCTACGCGGCAGTTTAAAGCGCCTTCAAACCGATCATGTGGATTTGTTGTTCATGCACGGCGTTGGGCTTCCGGCGCTAAAGGATACAGGCGCGATTCTGGGCAAAAACGGGCTCCTGGAATACCTGCGCAAGGCCAGGCGCGAGGGTCTCGCGCGGTTTATCGGTATGAGCATTCATCCGCCGCACGACGTAGCGCAACGTATCCTGAACGAAGCGGACGATCTGGACGCCGCCATGCCGTTTATCAACTATATGACACCCGCCTCCGAAGCAAGCGACAAGGGCAATATCATAGCCGCATGCCGTCAGTCCGGCCTCGGGCTGGTCGCGATGAAAGCGCTGGGCGGCGATGGCCAGCTTGCGGTTGATTACGATTTGGCTTTCCGGTATGCGCTGAGCGTTCCGGACGTGGCATGCGTCGTAATAGGCACAAAAACCGTTTCCGAAGTGCGACGCGCCATTTTGGCGGCAAGACAGTATAGGCGGCTTACAGAAGTTGAAATGAGGGAGGCTGAAGCAAAAGGCAACACGTCAGCAGCTCGTCAATCCGACGCATATCGCCGCTTCCGGTCGCATTCGCGGCGCGATTGCGCGACAGTCTGATTATCCTATAGGTCAACTTGCTTCCCCCGCCCGAATCCGCGCATGACGGACGATATTCAGCAGCATTCGACCGGACGTCGGATGGCGGTCGAGCTGCTCCAGGAGCGAAGTCTTGAACATCTGAGTCTCCTAATCTTCCGCAAACCGTCGCGCGGCGCTGAAACAAAACACGTCCGATGGACTTAAATCTCAATCAAGAGCATATGCCAACCGGCAATCGGAGGAAGAACGAATTTCATATAGGATCCGTCCGAGCCCGACGCGCGGACACTCGACTTGTCGCCCGCCATGGAACGCACCTCGATCTGCTCACTGTTGGTGAGCAGCATTAACTCAACATCCCGTGCAGGATCCAGACTGGCATTGACGAGAGCGGCAGCCGGACGCCCCTCTCCCGCGTCGCGAACCCACAGATTGATCTTGTGATACGACGCCACATACCCCGGCAATTTGTCGCCGCTAAGCCAACGGAGAACCGACTTGAGCTGCGAGGCCTTCGAAAAAGACTGGAGATAGGTCCATGGGAAATAGCCGGCCACGAACACCCGGCCGCCTAGCCGGTTTTCGAACACTCCGGATGCACAGGCCGCGACCTCCTTTCCCCCGTAATCGATGAGCCGCGATATAGGCCGAGCCGCCGCCGATTCGGGCTTAAGCTCGGCTGCGGGCACGTTCCAAAAGGCAAACGACTGGCGGCAGTCGCGCATCCGTCCGGCAAAGGTCCGGTTCAAATCGTCCGGCAGGAGTTCCTCGATGCAATCGGCTTCATGGTAGCGAACGACGCTGAAGCCGGTGTGCTCGCCGTAACCCATTTCGTTGAGGCGCTCCAGCGCCGGTCCGTCGAGACAGACGCCTCGCGAGAGGATCGTCTTCAGTTCGGCTTCGGTCATCGCCCTTGCCGCGTCGGCGGTCAAGGCCGCGATCCGCGCATGAGCGAGGTCGTAGGCCGCCGGGATGCCCAGTTCGTGCAATTCCGCCGTTTTTGGGTATATCGCGCCCCAATTCGCGCGATCCGGCCAGCCCTGCGCCGTCAGGCCGTTTGCCGCGAACGAATCCTTGCTCCAAACGCCCCAGAGTCCTTGCGGCCGGCTTCGCCCCAGTATCTTGGCCATCACATCGTAGAACGGCCGCGCGCGGCTCAGCTCCGCGACGAGCGGTTCGTATTCATCGAGCGGTTCGTCATAGGGCTGAAGCACGTTGAACGCCGTGCCGGTGCAGCCTGCGGCGATGTGCGAGGCGGCTTCCAGGGCCGTGACATGCGCCGATTTCTTCAAACGCTGATGAGGGAAATTCTCGATCTCCGACTGGATCGAGCGCAACGAATCGGGCAGCAGCGACACCTGGCGCCCGATCTGGTGGGACTTCTCGATCAGCCCGACAAGAGCCTCGTCACTGTAAAATCCGCCGCCCGGCCGCCACATGACTTCAGCATGCCCCGGTCCCGCCAGAATCCCCGCCCAAGTGTCGAAATCGTATCCCTCGAAGAATCGCTCGCCCGTCATAAACCCCAGCGGCAGCGCGGGATTGACGGCATGAACGGTCCGTTCGATCAACTCGAAGAGCCGGGCGATGGTCTTGCGATTGTGCGCCAGCCAGCTTTTGCGATTTTCGAGTCTTTCCGCGACCGTTCCCGAATTGAAAGCTTCTTGAAGCGTTCCGCGCGAATGCCGCCGCCCCGATTCCCGCTCGTAGATCGCCAGACAGTTGTCGCAGAAACAGGCCGCGGCTATGGGCATGTGTCCGAACAGCCTGACATCGTCATCAATCCAGATATGGTCGGGACGGGCCTCGGCCAGTGCCCGGTAGACGTCCCGGACATACGTGCGCAGATTCTCGTCATTCGGACAGAGCGAGCCCAGACACACCTTGCCCTCGATGTCCGTCATCGGAGTGTAATCGCCCGTCAAAGAGTCGGACAGATTCTCGTTGTGATGGCCAACGGTGGACAGCAGATTGATCCCGGCCCTATAGCCCCGTAGGCGCGCCTGGTCCATCCGCCGGGCCAGGAGTCCGGCCCGCTTGCGGATCACGTCGAGCGGCAAACAGGGATGAGTCTCGGAAGTGAAGAACGTCAGCTCGTCGGCAACGTCCTTGTATTTCTCGAACAGCGCCAGGAGCTCGTTGAAACTGGCGTCGGAGAGCCAGGTCGTGGCGTGAATGCGAAACGAAATAAACGCTTTCTCGATTTTCATGTCTCCGTTGTCTCCATATTTTTGCTGCGTTCAATACAATCGCGGCATGCCCAGCGAAGCATAGCCGGAAGAGTGGGTCTTTGCGTCATCGTTGCGGGCAAAGTCAGCCGACACTGTCCGCCACTTCCGCAAGATACCGGCCTCGGGCGCCAGCAGGTATCGTCCCCCGGCGCGGGTGTCAAACTCAAGCGCGCCGCCCGTCAGCGTTTCCGATTGCCCATCATGGCGGGAAAGCCAGGCCTTGCCCCAAGGATTGGCCACGCGGCAGCGGCCGCCCAGCCTGCTTTCGATCGCGATCCACCGCGGCTTGCCGTTCTCGACCTCCGCCGACACAACGAAGCCGTCCTGCGCGTGCAGGGTGAACCGAGCCTTCTGTCCGTCGGATGAGGCGGGCGCCACCCGGATAGTCCCGTCGTGACTTTGCAGAAGCGATTCATTGATCGCCGTCGCCAGCACGGACATCGCTTCCATGCCCATGTGACGGAACGGGTACATCCTGCGGGGAAACGCGCGTTGCGACCTTTCCTCCCTTGGAAGGAGCGTGTTCTGCACTTTTAAATGAGAGACGCGGGCGGGCAGCGAGGATTCAGCCTTCATGATCGCCAGGGGTCCATAGTGTCCCCATCCGTTGGCGTAGAACTGCCAATACATCGGCCAATTATCGATCACGCGCCGCGTTTCCCGGCCAAGCCCGAGACGCGCCAGAGTCACTCCCAGCGGATGCCAACCCATTCCGGGACAGGCCGTGGCCTTTACGGTGTTGACCGCGGTTTGAAAAAGATCGCTATCGCTCTGTCCCAGCCCGATCAGACCTGACGGAAACACGGCGGCATACTCGACCCAGGGTAAAATGCCGGCGTAACTTCGAATGTCATCGCGGTAGGAGTCCGACAATGGAGGCTTGCCCTCGTTCACGCCGATCATCTCGAACAGCGTTTCGCTCGCGTGTCCGTCCGGAGCTTCGGGCAGAACAGAAGTCAGCCGTTTCTTTTCAGCGATTCCGCGCCCCGCGGCCAGAAGCCTGTCCGACGCCGCCGACGCGCCCTTGAACCAGCCGCGCATCAGTTTTCCCCTGCGGACCCACTTCTCATTCGCGCGGATTGTCGGCAGCGGCGCCAGATGCTCCAGAATGTCACGCCAGCGCGCCGCGCGCGGCTCGACCGCGCCGGCTTCCTCGACCGCGGCCAGGGCGGTTTTGAAGAGAACCGCGCCGTAGACGAGTTCCGAGATGCAGTCACGCAGGAGAATCCAGCCTTCATACCCCGTGCCTTGCCTGGCATGATAGCGGCCGTCGCGTCCTTTTTCAAAAAGCGATTCAAAGAACAGCGCTGCATCGCGGATGAACGGCAGCGCCTTGTTTTTCAGAAACTCGCGATCTGCTGTGTATCGATACTGCCGCCAGAACTCCATTGCAATCTGCGCGACCGGCGTGTGATTGTGGAATTCGCTCGCCGAGTTGTGCCCGTGCCGGTCGCACACGTCGGAAACAAACGCGCCGTCCGCGCCGAACGCTGACTTGGCGTCATCCCTGGCGTGCGGCAGGCCGTCGAACCGGTAGTTCAGATACGACGTTATCAGGTCGTGGTGTCCCGCGGCGTTCAACGGCCAGTAGAGCTGCTGCTGGTTCCAGTGAAAGTAGAAACTCCAGTTCTGGACATCGCGGTTCCACCCCCATAGTCCGTTGATGAACCGGCCCGGCCACCGGCCACGCTGCGAACAGGCGGCATAGAACATGGTGAGGTGCCATAGATTGTCAAGGTAATCGTCCCCGAACTCCATCAACGACCGGAGCCAGAACGATTTCCAGGCCTTCTTGTGTTCCCGGAACAGCGCCTTCCGGCCCGACGCGCGAGCGCCGGCCAGCGCAAGCTTCAGAGCCGGAACGGGATCGTTCGGCAGCGGCGCGGTAACCCCGGCCAGGAACGAGACCTGCTTGCGGCGCGAGCCCGTCAAGGTCATTGTCGCGGTGTGAGAGTCCTCTATCGAATAGCAGGTCTTCAGTCGGTTGGTTTGGACCACGGCGCCGCCGGCGGCGAAAACGCCGCTTGTCAACGCATGGGTGATATAAGCTCCATCCTGATCGGCCATGGACCGGGTTCCCCGCAATCCAAGCTCGGGATCGTCGTTAACCTGCGCGTACCAGTGCGAGAATGTCCGCGACCCGTAGCGCTGAACCTGGATGGCCAGCGGCGCGTCTTCGCGGAGCCGACAGGTGATTTCGCCGCTGAAAACGCCGCTCGCGTGGGCGACAAATCCATGAAAAGCCGCCGATCCGAAAGCTCCCGACGCGGAGAATTCGATCGAGGCGTCGGCGAGGCTGATCCGAGCCTGGAAATCCTTCAGATAAAAAGGGTCGAACACGGGCAGCCGGAAATCCAGAATGATCCGGCAGCCGTGCCGCAAGGCGGAGCTGTGCTCCTCTTCCTCCGGCCGCCAGTTCCGAAACTGTCCGGATTTGGCGTCATCCCAGAGGTCAGATCGATTGACCGCGAAGATCGCCCGGGAGTGTTCGAACCATCCGAGAACGCCGACTTCGCCATTCCCTATCGGCAGCCCCTGGACCGGGTCGTCGGGGGGCGTGAGGAAAACAACGTCATGTCTGGATACGCGCCCGGGCCAGGCGATTTCCCACGAGAACGTCTTCAGATTGAACGGAGTCTCGATCATCTTGCTGATTCTTCGCTGAAGCATTGTGTCCT
>JAGYMT010000011.1 GCA_018400335.1 Kiritimatiellia bacterium
ACTCATTGTTGAGGTTGTTCTCCGACCGATCGCCCTCTCCCTCTGGGAGAGAGAAGGGGTGAGGGTTGGCGAAGTTATTAGATGGCAGGAGGTGCGGTATGTCATATGAGCTTACGGGAAAGATCAAGCTGATCAACGATGTGCAGACTTTCGGGTCGGGGTTCACGAAACGCGAGTTCGTGGTGACCGTGGAGGACGGCAAATATCCCCAGGATATATCTCTGGAATGCGTGAAGGATAAGATCAAGCTGCTCGACGAATTCAAGGCGGACCAGGATGTTACGGTGAACTTCGATATCCGCGGCCGCGAATATAACGGCCGATATTTCAACAATCTCCAGGCGTGGCGCATAACGCCGGCCGGCGCGCCCGCGCCGGGCCGCTCCAATGAAGACTTTCCGCCTGATGTTGACAGGGATGAGGCCGGTGAGGTTGACGATGAAACCCCGTTCTAGCCGTCCGGATCGGCATTGGCGCCGGACTTGTAGGTCTTGATCCTGGCAATGTGTACGGTGACCCCGGCGGCAATGCCCAGCAGGATGAGCTTCATCCACCAGCGCGGCACCAAGAACCCGGCGGTGAACCAGATGGAAAACCAAAGGAGCCCTATCGTCAGCGCCTTCTGCCGGAACGGTATGCCTCTGCCTTCGATGTAGTTCCTGATGTACTCGCCGCACCACCGGTTAGTAAGCAGCCAGTGATGAAACCGGCGTGAGCCGCGGGCATAGCAGAATGCCGCAAGAAGCAGGAAGGGCGTGGTGGGCACCACCGGCAGCAGCAGCCCGATGACGCCGAGCACAATGCTCAATGTTCCGCAGGCGATGAACAGGACTCTCCTTGCGTTCTTCATGCGCGGTATGCCGTTTTCTTCGGATGGAAAATCTTGTCGTAGTGTTCAACCTAAGAATCATTCATCCCAACTGCATGAGGCCTTCCAACAACGACTCCAGATTCACTCTTGACGTAAGGTCCATGCTGACGGGTGTGACGGAAACAAGGCCGCTGCATACGGCGCGGATATCGGAGTCCGATTCGAGAGTTGCCTCGTCATACGCGAGGTGACATATAGCATCGCTGAGCCTGCTGCCGGATGACGGGTTATCTATGCGGTTGCCGAAATAGCCCTGCCGCGAAAGCCGCGTCATTTTCCATGTCGTTTCCGCGCTCGATGCGGCCGGCACGTTGACGTTCAGGATGTCAACATCCGGCGGCAGCTCCGCTTCGAGCATAAGCCTGGCGAATTTACGGCAGAAATGCCGCGCGGCGCGCCAGTCGAGCTCGACATGCCGCCTGTGGTTGTCAATGTTCGTCTGCAGGGAAACGGCCAGACCGCGGACCCCGAGAGAGGCGGCCTGCAGGGCGGCGCCCAGCGTGCCCGATATCGTGCTGTTCGTGCCCAGGTTCTCGCCGTAATTAATCCCGGATACGATAAGGTCCGGCTTTCTTTCCGTGAAGAGCACGTCAAACGCGTGAAGCACCGCCCTGGCCGGGGTGGCCTCGCAGTGATAGGCGCTCACTTCATACCCGTCCACCGGAAATGGGACCGGCTGCAGCGCGGCATTCTCATCCCCGCTCAGGCTCCGGCCCATCGAGGTCTGCTGGCGCGACGGCGCCACGATGATGACATTTCCGAGAGGCGCCACCGCCTCAACCGCTGCCCGCAGCCCGGGCGATCCTATTCCATCGTCGTTTGTCATAAGTATGTTCATTGAAATACGATTCTTTTTCAATAGCATCCCATGGAAGATTGGAATGATGGAACAATGGAATAATGGAATAATGGAATAATGTTGATAGAGATAAGAACGCGGTAAATGATGCACGTTTCACCCGGCTTAATCCAGCAAAAAGAGAAGATTTTCCTTTCTTGTGTATTTTTGTGAAATTTTGTGGCAAACTCTCTCTTTCTGAAATGTTACTCCTAACCAGGGAGAATGAGATGACTGCGACCGGATCCGGATCGGATTGCGAGGATGGGGGTTTCCTGCAACTGGCCGCCCTGCGGCGCAGCGTGCGCGGCTACGCGGCACGCCCGGTCGAGCGCGCAAAGATTGAGCGCTGTATAGAAGCTGCGCGGCTTGCTCCATCCGCCTGCAATTCCCAGCCTTGGATGTTCATCGTTGTTGACGAGCCGGGGTTGAAGGACAAGGTGGCGGCGGCGGCAGGCGGCGTAGTGCTGCCTCTGAATCATTTCACGCGGCAGGCTCCGGTGCTGGTGGCCGTGGTCGCGGAGCCCGTTAAGGGAGCCCTCCGCGCCGGCGCCTTTTTGAAGGACAAGCCCTTTCCCATGATGGATGTCGCGATTGCCGCGGAGCATTTCTGCCTGCAGGCGGCGGAGGAGGGGCTCGGCACGTGCATTCTCGGCTGGTTCGATGAACCGCGCGTCCGCGCGCTCCTGAATGTGCCATGGCCTGCCCGCCCGGCCCTGCTCATCACGCTCGGCTATGCGGGTTCACCCGAGGGTTCGCCCGCCCGGCGGAAGGAGATCGGGGATATGAGCGCATGGAACGCGTACCCGCGCTCACCCGCCGGAGCTCGGAAACACGCGGCCGGCTGGCGGGCGGCGGCGGGGTTGGTCCTGTGGCTGGGCATAACCTATGCCGCGGCCGCAATTGGCGGCGCGGCCACCGCAAGCGCCGGCATCTTCTATTCCGGGCTGACCCGTCCCGCCTGGGCGCCGCCGGGCTGGCTGTTCGGTCCCGTGTGGACGCTGCTGTACACGCTCATGGCGATTGCGGCGTGGCTGGTGTGGCGGGCGCGCGGCTTCCGGGGCGCACGCGGCGCGCTCGGCCTTTATGTGGCGCAGCTTGCGGTGAATGCCGCATGGAGCTGGCTGTTCTTTGAATGGCGGCTTGGCGCCGCCTCATTCGCATGGATTCTGCTTCTTTGCGTGATGGTGCTGGGCCTCATCCGCGCGTTCGGACGGATCAGCCGGCCGGCCGGCCTCCTGCTATGGCCCTATCTCGCCTGGCTCCTTTTCGCCGCCGCCCTCGCCCATGCCGTCCTCCAATCTCCCGGATACTACATTCTTCTTGATTCCATCGGCGGATGTATCTACGCTCTTTCTCTGGTCACACGATTGTGAGATGTATCTCTCCTCCGGTTGTGCAAAGGAAGATCTTCACTTTTCGCGTGGCTTTTTCAATATATCAAAGTGCTGTAATGGCTGCTCGCGCGCGGGTTGCTTTTTTTATGGCGACAGATTCAGAACAGGTGTTTTAAAGGAGAATATCGCATGAGACCGGTACGTTTGGGGATAATTGGATGCGGGGTTATAAGCGAAAGCCATCTTGAGCTTGCGGCAAAATGTCCGCTGGCCAAGGTAATCGCGGTGGCTGATGTTATGCGTGACCGGGCAAAGGCGCGGGCTGAACAATTCAAAATCCCCGCCGTCTACTCAAGTGCCGACGAATTAATGCAGAATCCGGACATTGAGGCCGTGGTGATGGCCCTGCCGACCGGGATCCGGACCCCCTTGGTGTTCAAGGCGCTGAAGCTCGGTAAGCACGTGCTGATTGAAAAGCCTGTTGCGTCGAAGTCCGCGGAGGTGGAGAAGATGATCGCGCTGCGCGGGAACCGCGTGGCTGCCTGCTGTTCATCCCGGTACACTTTCACCGGACATGGCGAGGCAGCAGCGAAGTTCGTGGCATCCGGCGCTCTGGGCAAAGTCCGTGTTCTCAGGATTCGGGCAATTATCCCGGTTGGGCCGAGGCCGTCCGATGCTCCGCCGCCCTGGCGCGAGAGTATGCGGATGAACGGCGGAGGTATACTGGTCAACTGGAGCTGTTATGAACTGAACTATCTTATGCATATCACCGGTTGGAAGCTGCGGCCCGAATCCGTTATGGCAAGGTGGTGGAAGCCGGCGCCGGCAATGAAGGCATACGCGGCCCGCGGATCGGACGCTGATGCCCACTATGCCGCGCTCATTCTATGCAATAACGACGCCGCTCTCAGTATGGAAAGAGCTGAATTTTCGAGCACGCATATTGATGAGGCATGGGAGATCATAGGGACGAAGGGTTCGCTTCATATGCAGATGGTGCCACGGAAGAACAAGCCGAATGCCGTAATCTTTGACAGGTTCGTGCCCGGCGCCGGCGTGGTTTCAAAAACAATATGGCGTAATGACCGGGAGAATCCGGATTATGATGTTATTACCGATTTTGCGAAGGCAATCAGGCAGGGCAGGCGGCCGCGAACCGGCCTGGAGCAGGCGCTGATTCTCCAGCAAATCACCGACGCTGTTTACAAGTCAGCTAAAGCCGGCCGCAGCGTGTCCGTGCGCGGGATGTGATGAAAGATAACTGCTCGGGTGAAAAATGAGGGAAAGATAAATGACCCGTTCGATTGAAGATATTGACACTAATTTCCGGACTCTGGCGATAGACGGCGCGGAGCTCTCGTTCCGGTCCGCGGATTCCGCGCCCTTCGTCCTGAGCGGGCTGCCGTGGTTCGGGCAGGAGAAGCAGTTCTGCAGGCTGCATCAGGCTGTTCTCCCGCTTGCCAACGACGGGGTGAAATCCCTCGCCTGGCACACGTCCGGGGCCATGCTGCGCTTCAGGACCGACTCGACCGCGATAGGCATTCAGGCAACGCTCAGGGGCGGCGGCGATATGTCCCACATGCCGCGCAGCGGGAGCGGCGGCTTCGATCTCTACGAGGGATCAGGAGTGAATAAGGTGTTCCGCGCGAACCGTCAGCACGCGTTCGGCTCAAAGGAAATCAAAGCCCTCTTCCTGCGCAACTTGCTCCGGGAGATGCGGGAGTGGACCATCTACCTGCCCCTGTACAACGGAGTGGAAGAGATGGACGTGGGACTTGACCCGGAATGCGAGGTTCAGGCACCCGGCCCGTTCATGCACGGGAAGCCGGTCCTGTTCTACGGGTCGTCTATAACACATGGCGGCTGCGCCTCACGGCCCGGTAATTCATATCCGGCCATCATCACGCGGCGCCTGGACGCGGAATTGGTCAACTGGGGCTTCAGCGGCAACGCCAGGGGCGAGCCCGTTATGGCCGAGACTATCGCCTCCCTCGATCTCGGCGCGTTTGTTTTCGACTATGATCACAATGCGCCTACGTCGGAACACCTGGCGGCGACTCACGAGCCCTTTTTCCGGATCGTGCGCGATGCGCGCCCGGAGCTCCCGGTGATATTCGTGAGCAAGCCGGACTTTCGCGGAACGGATGACTGCCTGAAGCGCCGCGAAATAATACGCGGCACATATGAAGCGGCGAAAAAGGCCGGCGATAAGCATGTCTGTTTCGTTGATGGCGCAACGCTCTTCGGGGAATCCGAGCGCGATATGTGCACTGTTGACGGGTGTCATCCGAACGATATCGGGTTCCTCAGAATGGCAGACGGCATAATGCCGGCCGTGCGCGCCGCGTTGGGCGCCGGCTGATGTGGAGTAGTGATGTGTAAGGTCGTCAATCATCCGCTGGTTCAGCACAAGGCCGCCTTTCTTAGAAACAAGGATACCGATAAAAACACATTCAGGAAACTCTTGAACGAAATAGCCGTGCTGCTGCTGTACGAGGCTTCGTCGGATTCCTTGGATATTTGATATTCCTTGTTGGCTGTTGGGCATTGATGTCTTTCACCCATTTGGTGCGGCGTTAGTAGAGCCGAGCTGCCATCGCAAAAATTTGCAAATAAACCTGTTACGGCGATTGATGTCAACTGCGGAGCAGTTGAACTGCCGGATTTAGGTGTTCTTCCGCCCGTGCGCCAGGAAGAAACCGGGCTGATCCATGACGGACAGGAGCTCCAGCCCGGCGCCGGTGAAAAGGCCCTCGATTTCCTCACCGCCCGGCATGCGGGCATGCATGATCTCGTGCGTTTTGCGGTGGTGATCGTTGAGCTCTGCGCTTGACAGGAAATGGGCTATTGCAAGCTGTCCGCCCGGCTTCAGGCTGCGCGCCATCCGACTCATGGCCAGTTTTTTGTCTTCAAAATGCGGGAAGCATGAAAAGCAGAGGACGAGATCGAACGCGCCATCCTTTGCCGGCAGCTCGTGGATGTCTGCCGCCAGGAAGGTGATTCTATCATCCTCGTGAAGCCGCCTGTTGACGGCTATCATGTTCTCCGCGTAATCAAGTTCCAGCAGTCGCCCGGTTGTGCCGATTCGCTTGAGCAGATGCGGCACGAGCACGCCGTTGCCGCAGCCCACGTCGAGGACATGGTCGCCTTCCCGAACCGGCACCATGGAAAATAACCGCTCGAAATCCCTTTCCGGATCAGAGGGCAGCCCGGTGGCCGGATCTTTGCGCCGATTGTCCATCCAGCCCTCAGCCCGCTCATTGAAGAACTCTCTCTGCACGTCATGTTTCATAAACTTTCGCGCTTTCATTTGTCGGCATGTCAGGGACTCGCGGCCGGAGCCGTTTCGGTGAAAAGATAAAGGCCAGCAGGTAGATGAGGGACGAAACCAGCACCGTCACAGCTCCGGTAGGCACGTCGAAGGAATAGGATATAAACAGGCCGGTGACGCACGAAGCGATGCCGAAGAGGGCGCTGAGCATGAACATGGTCTTCAGCCTGTATGTCAACTGGTTGGCCGCCCCGGCAGGATTGATGAGCAGTGAAAAGATGAGAAGACCCCCCACGATATCGAGGCTGGCGCTTATGACGAGGCCGGAAAGAATTATGATGCCGTAGTAGAAGAATTGTTCAGGAACACCGCTCGCGGCTGCCATCTCGCGGTTGAACAGCACGGCGAGCAGTTCCTTGAAAAAAAGACACAGGAGCAGGACGATTGCCGTGAATATGATTCCAAGCGTGATGATGCCAGCCCTCGATATGGTGAGAATGCTGCCCCATATCAGGTTCATGGCTTCCGACTTGGGGCCGGGGATAAGGGAGAGCAGCAGGAGGGCAAGCCCCATCGTCGCTGAAAAAAGAGCTCCGAGAATCACATTCGATGTGGCCCCGGCCCTGTCGGCCAGGGGTCCGATGAGGATCGAGCACAGCGCGCTTGCGGCGATGGCGCCGGCAAGAGGATTGAAGCCGAAGAGCAGTCCGGCAATCGCGCCCAGAAAGGCGGAGTGCGCCATGCTGATGCCGAGAAATGGTATATCCATCAGCACCACGAACACGCCCACAATCGAGAGGCCGCCGCCCCCGAACAGGCATGCCAGCAGGGCGTTCCGGAAAAACGATTCTCGCAGCAGCTCCATCATGGGATTCTCTTCCTTCCGCTCTCCTCGATCAGCTCCCCGATCACGCGGTCCGTCATCTTCTTGTAGATGTGCGACAGGTTGGCCCTCGTGAAGACACTGGCGAAATCGCCGTCAAATACCTTGCGGCCTCCGTCAATAATCACGGCGCGTCCGCACCTGCGCGGGAGCGCCTGCAGATCGTGCATCACTATCACCACCGTGATCTGCCCGGCTGCATGGATCTCCTCGATCAGGTCCAGACATTCACGCTGCGCGCCGAGGTCAAGATTGGCCGTGGGTTCATCCAGCAGCAGGATGTCCGGCGCCTGACACAGGGCGCGGGCCAGTTGCATCTTCTGCCGCTCCCCGCCCGAGAGGTGCCCCACGGGACGCTCCGCGAGACCCGTTAGACCGGCCTTGCTGAGCGACTCCTCCACGGCATGCCTGTCCTCGTCAATCAGCCGTCTGCCGAGCCCTCTCACACCGTAACGGCCCATAGCAACAACATCGCGGACGCTGACAGGCATCTTGCAGTCAATCGCCGGCGCCTGCGGCACATAAGCCGCGCGTCGGCGGCTGCTCGGGCCGGCTGGCTCGCCGAACAGGGATATCCGCCCCCGCGTGAGATGTGTGAATCCCATGATCGAGCGCAGAATGGTGGTTTTGCCCGATCCGTTGCAGCCCAGCAGCGCCGCGAAATCGCCCGGGGCGAAAGCCGCCGAGAAATCGTCTATCACCAGCCCATGCCGGAGATGGATCCTGATATTATCGAGCGATAATGCCGAAATCATAATAATAATCACTCCAAGGCATCTCGAAGGGCCTCGCAATTTCTCATCAGGGTTTCCACATAGGGAGAGTGAACGCCAACCTTCCCGCCGATATCGGGGAAATTGCTCAGAACCACTCTTGGCACGCCCAGCTCCCTTGCGATGACCGCTCCGACCTTCCCGCTGCTCTGCCTGTTCTCTATCACCAGTTCTGCCTTCTTGCGGCGGCCCGCAGCGATGATATCGTGCATGGTTTTAACCGAAAGATCCTCGTCCCTCGGAAACACGGCCGCTACTTCGGTCCCGAGCCACCCGGCAAATTCCGCGTTCAATTCCGAGCACACGACCGCTCTTCCGTCAATGAACTGCAGTGTGCTTTGGAGATTCGAAACGGCGGCGTCAATTTCTTGCTCGTAGGCGGCCAGGTTGCGCCGGAACGCGGGCGCGCTGTCCGGACGGATCGCGGCGAGCGCCTCAGCCGCGGCGCGCGCCGCCGATTTGTGGACTTCCGGGATCATCCAGTTTCCACCCGGCTTTATCTCGACCACTCTGCTCCCGCCGCCTGGAGCATTTGTTCCGAAACTGCTCATGAATCGCTCGTAGCCATGTGAGAAGATGATCTCGGCTTTCCTGATCCGGGCCGCCTCGCCGGGGCTGATGTCGAAGTGGCCGGGGCACATCCCGAAGGGCACGATCGCGTGGACCTCCACGTCATCCCCGCCCACGGCCTCGATTACCGCGCCCATGAGCGTGGTGGTGCAGGCCGACCGGATCGGTGCAGGTTGCGCCCCGGCGCCGCGCGCCGGCGCCCGGTCGGACGCAACAAGAATCAAGAGCGCGGCAAATTGCGCAAAAACCAGGATGCGGCGACATGGTTCTTTTGAGTGTCCTGCGGCCGAGGACGGCCGACTCCAAGGACCATTGGGACACCTGGAGACGGCGGTCCCCCGCCGTTCCGCGGTTGTGCAATGCGATGGCGTATTAATGTTGGCGGACGCCGGGCGCGGCGTTCGGGCAAATATCTGTTTTATATCAATTCGCATCATTCGAATTCCCGGAACGGTTCATCACAGGTCGGCTTTCAGTCCGGCGTGAACAGTCGTGCCGGGCATGGTATATCCCGGGATCTGCTCGTAATCCCTGTCGAATATATTCTCGATTCCGCCGAATATTTTCAAATTTCCGTGCACTTGGTAGGATGCCTTGGCATTAGCCGTGAAATAGTCGCCCACCTTCTCGATATCGCCTCCGGCGAGGAGATTGCTGTCATACAGGCCGGCGACATATTCCATGTCCAGCGAAACATCGAGTCTGCCGATCGTGTATCTGGCAACCGCGCTCACCACATGCTCCGGTATGCTCTCCCTGTTGATGTTCGGGTTATCCTCCGGCCCGTCTTCGACGTCGGTGAGCGTGTAATAGACGGCCACGCTCAGGTCGCGCGCCGGGCTGACCTCGAGCCCGGTCTCGAAACCCAGGATATAGAAACGGCCGGAATTGCTGTTGATGAAATTCGGAGGCGGCGAGTCGTTCGAGTTCTGCTGAATCATGTTGTCCACGTCCATGTAGAAGGGGTTTGCGAACGCGCTCAGCCACGGGGCGAATTCGTGGGATATCGCCGCCTCGTAGCTCCACACTTCCTCGGGCTTCAAATCCTCGTTGTGCGCCGGGTAGAGATGCAGCTCGCTGAAGCGCGGCTGACGGAAACCTTTCCCTATCTTCGCCCTCGCGGTGGTCTCCGCGGTCACGTGGCAGAGAAGCCCGGCCTGGGGCACGGGAGTGACGCGATCGGTGCTGTCGTCATAGCTGCCCCGCAGCCCGAGCGTGTTGACCCAGCGCCCCATGGTGAACTCGTTGAACGCAAACAGGTCGTGATTGTTCCTGCGGTATGGTCCGAAATCCATGTAGCGCGCGGGCATGTTTTCCCGCGCCCACGCAATCCAGTCGTCCTGCGGCTCCGCCCACTGGTGCTGGTATTCGTACCCGCCGGTGATCGTGTCCTTCATGTCCCCGCTTTCATATACGTCGCGAACATACATGGCGAGCACGCCCGCGGTATTGTCCTTTGAATGCCAGTAGTCCTCGATGGACGGCATATTGAACCTGTGCTCGCCGCTGTTGTCGTAAAAGGTGAGAGTGAACTCGGATCCGTCCCATTTGCCGATCAGATCGGCGTTCCATGACCATCGCTCGTATTTGCGCCTGTCGTTGTTAGTATAGGGATCTGTCACCGGCCCGGGGTCCTCGCCATCGTCCCTGAAATACTGGCCGGCGGCCTGCAGCCTCCAGCTGTCGTCCAACTGGTATCCGAGCTTCAGAGATCCAAAGTCGGCATCGTAGTCTGAATTGGGCCTGTGACCGTCAGTCTGCTTATGATCATAAGTCATATAGTAGTCGAAATTATGCGTGTTGCCGCCGTGTCGCAGCAGTCCATGCATGGTGTTGTAACTGCCGTATGAAAACAGGCCGGTTGACTCGTAGCCCGGGTCGAGCAGCTTCTTCGTGATAACGTTCACCACTCCGCCCATGGCATCGCTTCCGTAGAGAACGGACTCGGGTCCGCGGACTACCTCAATTCTTTCCACGTTGGCCAGGGGCAGCGTCTGCGCCACTGAGCAGCCGAAAAGAGACATCTTCTCCGGCCTGCCGTCCACCAGCACCTGGAGCCGCCTGATGTTGGAGCCGAGCCCGCGGACTTCGATGAACTGGCGTCCGTAAATTGCGTCCTTGCGGATATAGATGCCGGGCTCGGAGCCTATTACGTCCATCACGTAATCGGCGTTTGAAGCCTCTATGTCGGCTTCGTCAACCACGCTAACCGCCGATGTCACATCCTTGACTCTGCGTTCGGTTTTTGTGGCCGTGACCACAACCTCGCCGAGCTTGAAGGCATCCTGTTGTTCCTTCTCATCTTCGGCCATGATCGGGGCGGCCAGCAACATCATGATGCCTAGTCCCGCCAGGCTACCGCGACTCTTCCTCATCATCTTCATTTCCTCCTCTATTGTTGCCAAGTCTATCGTTTGCCGGGTTATGATCACACGAATTTCATAATCGTAATACCACCGGAGCCAAAAAAAATCAGCGCCCGCCCTCCTCGCCGTCCGCCGGCTCCCCGGCGCGCGCGGCAATGGCGACGGAGTCCAGCCCCGCGGCGCGAATGCTGTCCATTATTTCCGTGAGCTGTTCAAGAACCACCCGGCGGTCGGCGATCATGAGGACCGGCAGTTTTCCGCGTGCCTCCACCTCGCTTTTGAGGACAGAGGCCAGTTCGTCCATGCCAACCGGCCTTCCGGCCAGCGTCATATCGCCCGCTTCGGCAACGGTTATCTCCACCAGGTCCCTTTCCGTCGCCCGCGCCGTGTCCGATCTCGGCAGCGTGATCTTGATCCCCCGCCGCTCCGAGAATGATGAGGTCAGAAGAAAGAAGATAAGCAGCAGCAGAACGCAATCAACCAGCGGAGCAATGCCGATTTCCGGGGTCTTACGCTTTCTCGGCTCGATCCTTATCATTACTTGATAGTCCTCCGAAGGGCGACGAGCCGCTCGCCCACGTCGCGGATTAGCCCCGCATACCGGTCAACCTTCGTTTCGAAAAAATGATATGCGAAAAGCGCCGGAATCGCGACGATCAGTCCGAATGCCGTGGTCAGCAGCGCCTCCCAGATCCCGCCGGCAAGGGAAGATACGTTCACCTCCCCGCCCACGGCCTCGATCCGCATGAACGCCTTGATCATGCCGGTCACGGTTCCGAGAAGCCCGAGCAGCGGCGCGCCCTGCGCTATCACCGCGAGTCCGCGCAGGTGTTTTTCCAACGCAACGATAGCGCGGTTTCCCTCGAAGTTGACAACGTCCTCCATCCGCTCGCAGCCCGCGCTCCATTCATCGAGGCAAGCGCGCACGATCGCGGCAATCAGCCCGCGGCTCATCCCGGCTTTCTCGACGGCAAGTTCCGGGTCGCCTGCGGAAAGCGCCTTCTCGATTTCGCGGATCAGTGCCACATCGTCGCTCCCGGCGCGCGCGAAAAAAAGCAGGCGCTCTATGATTATGGCCACGGCCAGAAGCGACACAGCGAGGATCGCGTACATCACCCCGCCGCCCCTTAGAAAGATTTCAAACATAACAATACCTCTTGCGCATAGGATGGATCAGGTAAGCTTCCGTCCCGTTGAGCTCACCGAAAGGGCGGCGTGCAGAACGCCCTTCTGCTGCCTCAGCTCATCGGCCAGACCGGATATCTCCTCCGCCGCGCCCCTGGCGAGAATCATCTCCGCGCACATCTGTTCATCGAGGTGAACGTGGGTCGTGGCCATTATCATGTCGTGGTGGTGATGCTGGAGGCTGATCAGCTTGTTGTTGAGCTCACGCTTGTGGTGATCGTACACCAGCGTGATGGTTCCCACCACCTCGCCGCCCTCCCGCCACTCGTGCTCCACCAGCCGGTCCCTGATCATGTCCCGCACGAATTCGGATCTGTTGTCATACCTGCTCCGCTTCACGAGCGCCTCGAGGCGGCCGAGCAGCGTTTTCTCCAGCGAGAGGCTGAACCTGACAAGACTTGACATCGCTTCGCTCCTTGTGATTACGATTTGAATAATCGTAACAATAGACCGGACCCTGTCAATGACTATTTATCCAAATCCGGCAATTGAACCCGCTACATGTAGTGAATGCGATCGGCATTCTTCTCGAGCAGGCGCGCGTTATACTCATCCCCGCCGTCAATATTAGCGCTCATGAATACCGGCGGCTCAATTCCGCGTTCACACAGAATTGCGACTGTCTCAGCCACGAGCGCATTAACGATCGCGCAGCCGGCGACCGAGGAGAGCGGCGCGAGCCTGCCGGGGAATCCCGGAACTTCCACGGCGGCATCGCCGACCGGAACGCAGCTGTCTATCACGATGTCGCAGATGTCCGCCAGCTTCCTGCCCGACGGATGCCGGCTGGTGACGGAGCTCGTATAGGCGAGCGCGGTGACGGCTATGGTCTTTATCTTCTTCGCGGCGGCCCTGAGCGCCATGTCTATTATCACGGCGTTTCTGCCGGAGGTCGAGAAGAGGATAAGCACGTCCCCCTCCCGAGCCCGCGACCCGTCCAGCAGCTCCGCCCCGAGCCCGGGCAGCCGCTCCAGCTTCGATGTCATGGTCATGGGCCGCACCGAGAGGTTCATGCCGTGCGGGTATATCGGGTTCACGAGCATGAGGCCGCCGCTCCTGTAGACCATTTCCTCGGCCATGATAAAAGAGTGCGACGCGCCGAAGGCGTAAAGGCAGCGGCCGCCCTCAATCGCGTCTGCCATGAGCCCCGCCGCGGCGCGGATATTTTCCATCTGCGAATCAGATACCTTGCGCAGTGTTTGCAATGCCGCTTCAAAATAATTCGTGGCTGACATTTCAGTACCCCCTTTGCTCGTACAGCTTCATGCTCTTCTCATTGTACTCGGGCCCGCCATCCCTGTTGTGGCTTATAAGTACGCTGGGCGGCCTGCCGTCCGCAGCGGCCTTCTCCATGGCCCTTCCCCATATCATCCACGCGCAGCAGGCCATGGAGACACCCGACACCGGCATGACCGCAACGTCAATTCCCGGGATTTCAACTGCGGCATCCCCGTAAGGCGCTCCGATGTCAATGTTCACGTCGCTCACCTCGCAGAGCTTTTTCCCCGAAGGATGCAGTGACTTCACCTTGGCCGTGTATGCCAGCGAGGAGAATGATATCACGCGCGCCTTCCTCTCGCGGCAGGCGAGGGCCAGCTCGATCGGTCCCTTATTGCGGCCAGATACGGAAGAGAGCAGCATCACGTCGTGCTCCCTTATGTTGCTCGCCGCGACAGCGGCGCGGACGAGCTTGAGGTCCCCGTCGGGATCGGCATGATCGCCCTTGCGGCATTCCGGCACGGGTGATGCGACATTGATCGAATAGGTGAAACGCTGCACGGACACCAGCCCGCCGGCCCTGTGTATGGAGTCGCCCTCGATCCCGTGCCCGAGCTGGTGACAGTAGATCACGCCGCAATGGTTCCATGCGTTGACCACGAAATCCGCCGCCTGCTCCGCGGCCTGCATCTGCGTATTCTCGAGGTGGTCGAGAATTCTTCGAACAGTATCCAGATAATTCGACGGCGTCATGAATCTCCTCCCGCTTCCATGTGTGTTTGGACGTAAGTGGAATAGTGTTACAGTTTTGTCCAACAGCAATCAATAAGAATTCCGGGGCAGACTCCAATTCTCTCATCATTGCCGCTCTCAAGTCACGGCGTGCTCGGAGAGCCCGCCCTACCCGACAAGTACCTCTACATTGGGCTGTTCACCGGTAGGGCGGGCTCTCCGAGCACGCCGCCATCAGCACCAGGAAAACCATAACGAGAATCGCCGGGTGATACTGCGTTGATGTAAGGGGTAACCCTCTTTGTCTTTTTTTGTGTCTTTTTGTGCTTTCTTGTGGCAAACTTACCTGATAAATATTCATGTCGTGCGTACAAAATACGGC
>JAGYMT010000110.1 GCA_018400335.1 Kiritimatiellia bacterium
CCTTTCTCTCTATTGCTGTTCTTCCCCCAGGCAGACAGGATGCTCGTGATATGAAAAAGATGATCGCACCGACGGAATCAGGCATAACGGCCCCGCTCGGTTTCGCGGCATGCGGTGTAGAGGCAGGCATTAAGAGGAAGAACAGGAAGGACATAGCCCTGATCGTGAGCGAACTGCCGGCTTCCATGGCGGGCATGTTCACGACCAACAGGGTGCAGGCCGCGCCCGTTCTGCTGTGCAAGCGGCATCTGGCAGGGGGGACTGCCAGGGCGATTCTCGTGAACAGCGGCAATGCCAACGCCTGCACCGGCAGGAAGGGGGCTGCCGATGCGCTTGAGATGGCGCGGATGACGGCCGACCTGCTCCGCGTTGATACCGAAACTGTTTATGTGTGCTCCACGGGCACGATAGGTGTGCCCATGCCCATGCAGACCGTGATGAGAGGTGTTCGGCTGGCGGCGACGAACCTTTCAAGGCAGGGCGGACCCGATGCCGCTGCGGCCATAATGACCACCGACACAAAGCCCAAGCAGGCGGTCCGGCGGGTGAAGATTGACGGACGCACCGTGACCGTGGCCGGGATTGCAAAGGGCTCCGGCATGATCTCGCCGAATATGGCCACGATGCTTGCATTTCTTACGACCGACGCGAAGGTCGCCCCGAAAAAGCTCCAGGCATGCCTTTCATCCGCCGTGGGGCTCAGCTTTAACCGCATAACCGTGGACGGCGATCAGAGCACTAACGATACGGTCCTGTTAATGGCCAACGGCGCGGCAGGCGGCAAGGCGCTTGGTTCCAAAAATCCGGCCTGGAAACGTTTTTGCGCTGCGGTGAATGATGTGTGCACGGAACTGGCTATGATGATCGTGCGCGACGGCGAAGGCGCGACCAAGTTTGTTTCCGTGACCGTGAAAGGGGCCGCGAGCGAGGCGGCCGCGGAGAAGGCGGCCCGCGCGGTGGCGTGTTCGCCGCTCGTCAAGACTTCATGGTGCGGCGCTGATCCCAACTGGGGACGCGTCATCTGCGCCGTGGGCTATTCCGGGGTCGCGGTTGATCCCGACAGGATAGACATGGCTCTGAACGGAAAGCCCATGGTCAAACGAGGACAGTCCGCCGGAGCGCCGGAGCGGGCGCTCAGAAAGATCATGTCGGCCGCCGCGTTCGCGCTGGAAATCAACCTTCATTCGGGGCGCTCGGCCTTTACGATCCACACGTGCGATTTGAGCAATGAGTATATCAGGATCAACGCATCTTATATGACTTGACGGTATGAAGACGATTGCAGAAAAAGCGGATGTGCTTATCGAGGCGATGCCCTATATCAGGGATTTTCGCGGCGAGATAGTGGTGATCAAGTTCGGCGGCAGCGCGATGGAGGATAAGGCCTGCTTCGACGGGATTCTAGCCGATGTGGCTTTCATGGAATGCGTGGGACTGAAGCCGGTGATCGTGCACGGCGGGGGCAGCGCCATATCGCGCAGGATGAAGGAGGCCGGTCTGGCGCCTGTCTTCGTTAAGGGACTGAGAGTGACCGACGAAGCTTCCATCAAGCTCGTCGAGGAGACCCTGAACCGCGAGGTTAACCCGTTAATCGTGGACAAGATCATGGAAAACGGAGCACATGCGGTGGGTATCGAGGGGGGCAGGGTGCTGAATGCTGTGAAGCATATGCCGATTGACAACGATACGAAGGAGCCGCGGGATATCGGGTTCGTGGGCCGGGTCGTAAACGTCGAGACCTATCCCATCCGTTCATGCTTGAATTCATGCTCCGTTCCTGTCATTACGCCGGTGGGGCGCGGCGAGGACGGTCAGCTTTATAATATCAACGCCGATGATGCTGCTTCGGCCGTGGCCAGTGCGCTGCACGCGAGGAAGCTTGTGTTTTTGTCCGACATTCCCGGCCTCCTGAGGGATCCGCGGGATCCCGGGTCGGTGATTTCGCACTTGCGGCGCGGAGACGTGGATGAACTTGTCGCGGAAAAGGTCATTGACGGCGGCATGATGCCCAAGATCATGGGGGCGATGGGCGCGCTCGAGAACGGTGTAAGGAAGATTCATATTGTTGACGGCAGGCTGCCGCATTCACTACTGTTGGAGATATTCACCACAACCGGAATAGGAACGGAGATTGTTTGCGATGAGTAATACAGAAGATACGATTAACAGATTCGAAAAATACGTCATTCCTTCGTACAGCCGCGAGAAGATCGTGTTCGTCAGGGGCAAGGGAACCAAGCTGTGGGATGCGGACGGCAAGGTGTACCTTGATTTTCTTGCCGGCATATCGGTGCTGAACGTTGGACATAGTCATCCAGTGGTGGTCAAGGCGGTTCAGCAACAGCTTGAAAAGCTCACCCATGTCTCTAACCTGTACTACACGGAGAATCAGGGGCGCCTTGCCGAAAGGCTCTCCGGAATCTCGCTCGGCGGTAAATGTTTCTTCTGCAACTCCGGCGCCGAGGCCAACGAGGCGCTCATCAAGCTGGCGAGGTTGTGGGGACACGAGGCCGGTCGCTACGAGGTGATCACGATGCGCAACTCGTTCCACGGCAGGACGCTTGCGACCGCGGCGGCCACGGGGCAGGAGAAGGTGAAGAAGGGCTTCGACCCGATGCCCGAGGGTTTCGTTCATGCCGATTTCAACGATATAGAGTCGGTTAAGAGCTGTATTTCCGATAAGACGGCAGCCGTTCTGGTCGAGGCTGTTCAGGGCGAGGGCGGAATAATTCCCGCGCGCCCCGAGTTCATGAAGGAGTTGCGCGCGCTCTGCGACGAGAAGGGTATGCTGATGCTTTGCGACGAGGTTCAATGCGGAATGGGACGCACGGGCAACTGGTTCGGGTTCCAGGCGTATGACGTGCAGCCCGACGCTATTTCACTGGCTAAGGCGCTCGGCAGCGGCTACCCGATGGGGGCCATCGTCACTTCTCCGAAGCTGTCGGATGTGTTCCAGCCCGGCACGCATGCCAGCACCTTCGGCGGCACCCCCCCGGCCTGCGCCGCCGCGCTTGCGACCCTGAAAGTGATCGAGGATGAACAGCTTGTGCACAGGGCCGCGGTGCTGGGTAAGCATTTTATGGCGGGGCTCCAGACGCTTGTGGACAAGTATGAGCATCTCGTCGAGGTTCGCGGTCAGGGCCTGATGGTGGGATTAGTGCTCGACCTGCCGGCGAAGCCGTTGCAGGAGAGATTGTTTGATATGGGCCTGATTTCCCTGGCAACCGCCGAAAACGTGTTGCGCTTCCTGCCGCCGCTTAATACGAAGGACGGCGAGATGGAAGAGGCGCTTGATATGATAGCCGATGTCTGCGAGGAGTGGCACGCCGAGCTATCCGGCGTATCCGCCGAAGATGAGCCTGATGCGGAACAGGCTGATCCGGATACGGGGTCGGCGGATGAGGCTGAAACCGACGATGAAGAGCAGACTTCGTAGCTCCTTAATTTTCGTTTGTTCGACTAAATTTATCAAGCCAAAGGCATGATGAGTTGAACATTTGATTTCGACGTTGATAACATGTTCTCAGTCAATGTGTTCAGTGTTCAGGGGTTCAGCGTTCAGGCAATGCCGAAGACTCTCCGTCCTGAACACTGAACACTGAACACTGAACACTTTCAGCGAAGCTGGTTAGATATGGAACGTGATAAGATATCGGCATGTCTCACGGTGGGCAACGAAGAGAAGGTCATCGGGCGCTGTCTGAAGAGCCTTGCGTGGGTTGATGAAATCGTGGTGGTGGACAGCTTCAGCAACGACCGGACGGTCGAAATATGTAAAGAATTTACCGACAGGGTCTACCAGCACGAATGGCTTGGATACGTCGGGCAGAAGGATCTGGTAAAGAAGATGGCGTCGCACCCGTGGATACTGTTCGTTGACGCGGACGAGGAGGTGTCGCAAGAATTGAAGGAGCAGATCAGCGCCGAATTCGATAGCGGCGCCAACCGGCGCTTCGTGGGCTACGAGTTCCCGCGCAAGGTCTTTTTTATGAACGCCTGGGTGACCCACGGCGAGTGGTGGCCCGACGTTAAGATGCGGCTCTTTCTTAAGGACAAGGGCGTTTGCGCCGGGCGCGAGCCGCACGACCAGGTTATAGTTGACGGTCCCGTCAGGCGACTTTCCGGATGCCTGAACCACTACACGTATCACGATATCGAGGACCAGGTGAAGACTCTGAACCGATTTTCCACGATTTCATGCGCGAAGATGATGGAGGATGACAGGAAGTTCAGGCCCTCCGACTTGTTTTTTCGTCCCGCGTTTCGCTTTTTCAGGGGATATTTTCTTAAGAGGGGATTCATGGAAGGCTATCGCGGCCTGATAGTGGCTGTCATGGTCGCCATTGGCGTCTTCCTGAAGTACGCGAAGCTCTGGGAAGCGCGGAACGCGCCGCCGGGACAGAAGCCCGATGGCGGTGAAAAGAAAGGTTGAAAGGTTGGCCCAGTTGGACAATGGCAAGGTGATACGTTCCGCCGGAACGGTGGGGTTGTTCGTTCTCCTCAGCCGCCTGTTCGGGCTGGTGCGCGACATGAGCATGGCTGCCTGCTTCGGAACTTCCCTTGCCATGTCGGCATTTGTTGTTGCTTTCACCATTCCCAACCTGTTCCGATCATTGTTCGGGGAGGGCGCCATGTCCTCCGCTTTTGTTCCCGTGTTCACCGAGACGCGCGCGAAAGAGGGGGATCGAAGGGTGTGGGTGTTCGCCGGCCGGATGTTCGCCGGCCTTGCGCTCCTCCTGGCCTCGGTGGTCCTGTTCGGCGTCCTGGTTGCATCAGGCCTGCTTTATGTGTTCCCGGGCAGCGAGCGGCTGACGCTGATATTGGTGCTGCTCCGAATCATGCTGCCCTATATGTTCCTGATCTGCATCGCCGCCTTCTTCTCCGCGATGCTCAATTCACTGCACAGGTTCGCGCTGCCCGCGACTGTTCCGGTGGTTCTCAACCTCGTCGTGATACTCGCGGTTCTGGGCGTTTGCCCGCGGCTTCCCGCCGACGGGTATTCCAGGATCAAGGCCGTTGCATGGGCGGTTATCGCCGGCGGCGCAGTTCAGGCCATTATGCAGCTTCCGCGCCTCTGGCGATATGGTTTCAGGCCGTCGTTCATCGTTGACTGGCGCGACTCCGGCGTGCGCCGTGTTCTGAGCCTGATGGGCGTTGCTGTCATCGGCGTCGGGGTGACGCAGTTGAACGTACTCCTCGACCGGTTTATTGCCGCCTTTATCAGTCAGGGAAGCCCGTCCTACCTCTATTTTGCCGAACGCCTCATCTATTTCCCCCTTGGCATCTTTGCGACCGCGCTCGGGACCGTGCTGCTGCCGGCCTTTTCGGGACATGCCGCGCAGGCCCGGATGGATCGCATGATGGATACGTTGAACCGCTCTATCAGGCATTTGATGTTCGTTATGGTTCCGGCGTCGGCCGGATTGATGGCGCTTGCCGGACCTATCGTCAGGCTGGTCTACGAGCGCGGCGATTTCACGCCGGAATCAACAAGGATGACAATGCTGGCGCTGATGTTCTACGCCCCGGGCCTCATCGTTTTCAGCCTTTTGAAGATTTTTGTCCCCTTGTTCTACGCACGTCAGGACATGAAGACGCCCGTCAGGGTGGGGGTGATCTGCACAATTCTCAACATTATCCTGAGCCTTATTCTCATGTGGCCCCTGAAACATCTGGGGATAGCCCTTGCCACGGTTTTGGCCGCAACTGTTCATGTCGTTCTCCTGGTGGTTGTGGCGCAGGCGCGCATGGGTTCGCCGGGCTGGCTCGGCATTGCGCGGGCGTTTCTCAGGATGGGCGCCGCCGCCGCCGTAATGGCGATCTCAGCCGTTGCCGCGCACCGCTGGCTTTACTGCGTTGCGGGCGAACTTGGTGACCTGCCTCGCCAGATTACGGCGCTGCTCGGCAGCATCGCCATCGCCGTGCTGATCTACGCAGCCGGCGCGGCAGTGCTGCGATGCCCCGAACTCCGGGAGATATTGAGCGCCGTGAAGGAGAGACGGCGGGGATAAGCGCCGCGTGCTCGAACCCGCGGCAGCTCGCGGGGTCTTCTTGAAATTATGAACCGGCTCGAACTGGCCGTATTTATCGCAACGGAGTTCCATCGCCGCAGGATCACTGTTGTGCTCTTTGGCGGTTCCTGCGTATCTATCTGCAATGTTATCAAGACTTCATCATGGATTCGGATTTTGGGTCAAGCGCAGCCGGAATGGGTTGAAGATCAGCATGTTTTTCTGTTGACATAGAAGTAGACAGTCTTCATATTTTTCTGAAAGCATGATGATGTGCCGAGAAACTGAAGTAAGATTAGATCCTTAATTTTCGATTGTTCGACTAAATGAGTCGAACGAATAGCGTTTTATCCCAAGTGCTGCGAGTACAGCGCCGGCAT
>JAGYMT010000111.1 GCA_018400335.1 Kiritimatiellia bacterium
CATTCGGAGGGTGGAAAGAGCAGGCGCGCACGTTCACGGTCTGGAATGTGCGCGAGGGTATGACCGCCCCCGGGCAGTGGTATCTGGACCGCGATCGCGGAGTGCTGGTCTACTGGCCGCGCGAGGGGGAAGAGATCGAGTCCATTGATGTCACAGCCCCAGCCGTAACATCGGTGCTCCGGTTGGCGGGCGCGGAGGATGCGCCGGTCCGCGATATTCACATCAAGGGCATCACGTTCGGCGTGACGGCCACCCCCCTGATAGCCGGCGGATTCGGAGCCTGCAAATTCGAGGGGGTCATCGAAGGAGAGTTTGCGCACGGGCTGCAACTTGAAAACTTGACCGTCCGATGGGCGGGCGGACAAGGGATCAGGGTCATGCGAAGCGACAGCGTCCGATGCTCGAACTGCACGGTCCACAATGTGGGAGCGGGCGGAATACACCTTTCCGGCACTGACGGAGTCGTGACAGGCACTTTGGTTCATCATGTCGGTTTGACCTACCCGAGCGCGCTGGCTCTGCGGGTGCACGGCGAGAACTGGAGAGTGCATCACAACACGATTCACCACACGCCCTATTCGGCGGTCAACGCGGGCGGAAAGAATCTGCGCATCGAGCACAACAGATTCCATCACATCATGGATGAGCTCGTGGACGGCGCCGCCATATATGTGTTCGCCGCCAAATCCTGTGTTCTCCGGGGCAACTACACGCACGATGTTCGCGATGAACAGGTGCATGCTTATTACCTGGATGAACAGAGCGAGGGCTCAATCGTCGAGGGAAACGTGTCGGTGGATGTGCCATGGCCGATCCATAACCATATGTCATGGAATTGCGCCGTGCGCGGCAACGTATGCATCTCAAAGGGCGACATGAAGATCACCTTCGCCAATTGCGACAAGTTCATCCTCGCGCGCAATGCGTTTGTCTGCAGGGGCGAGCTCAAGATTGATCCTTCTTACACCGGCGTATCCACTCTGCGCCGGAATGTTTTCCACAGCCGCGCCGGGCGCGTGAGCTGGGTCTTTCATGACAGGCTGCCTTCGATGGAACGCAACTCAGGGTCGGTGCCGGCGCTGCCCCGTAACGCAGGCTCGGTCGTCGCCGACCCCGGCTGCAGCTGTGAGGGCGGCAAGGTCTCGTTTGCGGACAAGCAGCTTGCCGCGAGGCTGGGCCTGCGCGCGCCGGACGTGAGCGGTGCCGGTTGCGGGCGGGAGTGAGTTTCTCCCCCTTGGTACTTATTAATATGAGTATTATGACGTGTGTCTATTGAAGGAAAAACGGCGGGGACCGCCGTCTCCATCTATATTGAACGACGCTGGAGCCGGCCGTCCCGGCCGGTTGTCGTTTGATAATCCGTCACCATCATTATAGGATTTACGATGCCGGGCCGAGAAAGAAGTTGACGAAACAGCCCGCTCCGGAAACAATGGACGGCCATGAAAGAATCGCAGTTTATCAATCGTGAGTTCAGTTGGATAGAGTTCAACCTCAGGGTTCTCTCCATGGCGAAGTCCGCGGGCGTCCCGCTGCTGGAGCGCCTGAAATTCCTGGCGATAACGGCCTCAAATCTCGACGAGTTCTTCATGGTCAGGATCGGCGCCCTGCAGATGCTGCAATCGCAAGAGGTGACGAAGAAGGACCCCTCCGGCCTTTCGCCCGCCGAACAGCACGCGGAGGCAGCGCGACGGGTTCGCGAGATGACCGCTTCCCAGTATTCATGTTACGGCGCGGACCTCGAGCCGGCGCTCGCCGGGGCGGGCATAAAAAGAATCAGGCCGGAGGCGCTCGACGAAAAGCAGCGCGGCCATGCGGAACGGGTGTTCGACGGCGAGATCTTCCCGCTCCTCACCCCCGTGGCAGTAGCCTCGGACGCCGAGCCGGTGCTGCTGATGAACAGATTGCTATACGTGGCCGTCCGCCTCAAGCCGGACGAAAAGAATCCGGGCAAACAGCGCCTGGCGGCCATTGCGATCCCGCGCAACATGAACCGTTTCATCAGCCTTCCGTCCGAACAGGGTTTTTCTTTCATGCTGATCGAGGACCTGGTGACCCTGTTCGCGCAGCGCCTGTTCGAGGGCGAAAGTATCATGGAGTGCATGCCCTTTCGCATAACGCGCAACGCGGACCTGTCGGTCAGGGAAGACCAGGCCGCCGACCTGATGGCTCAGATGGAGCAGGTGATCGTGGATCGGCAGCGCAGCGAATGTGTGCGGCTCGAAATTGACGAACGCGCTTCGGCGACTCTGCTTGCGATGCTCCAGAAGCCGGCGAGGACCGGCGATCTCGACACTTACCGGTGCGCCGGGCCGCTCGATCTATCAGCATTCATGTCCATCGCCAACATGTCCGGCCGGGACGAGCTCAGGTACGAGCCTTGGCCTCCGCAGCCGATGGCCGCACGGGAGCCGGGCGAGGATATGTTCAACGAGATCGCGCGCGGCGACATCCTGCTGTACCATCCTTACGACGCCTTCGCTCCAGTTCTCCGCCTCGTCGAAGAGGCGGCCGACGATCCCGGCGTGACCGCGATCAAGCAGACGCTCTACCGCACAAGCTCCGACAGTCCCGTGATCGCCGCGCTCATGCGCGCTGCCGGCCGCGGCAAATCCGTAACCGCGGTCGTGGAGCTGAAAGCGCGCTTCGACGAGGAGCGGAACATAGAGTGGGCGCGGGCCCTGGAGGACGCCGGGGTGCAGGTCATCTACGGAGTCAAACGTCTGAAGACACATTCAAAAATATGCATGATAATCCGGCGCGAGGCCCGGGGCCTGCGGCGCTACATGCATTTCGGAACGGGCAACTACAACGAGAAGACAGCCCGGCTTTACAGCGACGTCAGCTTCATGACGTGCAATGACGAGCTGGGATTCGACGCCGGCTCGTTCCTCAACGCCGTGACGGGCTATTCCCAGCCGCGTGCTTTTCACAAGCTCTGGGCGGCCCCCATAGGGCTGAGGGAGAGGCTGCTGGAGCTGATAGAATCCGAAATCGAGCGCAGGCGCCAGGATCAGGAAGCCCTGATCATGGCGAAGCTCAACTCGCTTGCGGACCCCTCCCTGATTGACGCCCTCTATTCCGCGTCCCGCGCCGGGGTGACCGTGAAACTCAACGTCCGCGGCGTTTGCTGCCTCAGGCCCGGGATCAAAGGTATGAGCGAGAACATCAGCGTGGTCAGCATAGTTGACCGCTACCTCGAGCACGCCCGCATTCTCTACTTCCACCAGGGCGGCGAGCCGCAGGTGTTCATATCGAGCGCCGACTGGATGCCGCGCAACCTCGACCGACGCGTGGAGCTGCTCGTGCCCGTGGAGGACAATGATTGCAGGAAGCGGCTCATCGCAATCCTCGAAACCTGCATGGAGGACACGGTCAATGCGTGGAAGCTGCAGCCCGCCGGCTCCTATGTTCCAGCCGTGCCGGCGGACGGGAAGCCCGGAATGCGCAGTCAGGAGACATTTTACAGGCGGGCCGCGGAGGAGGCTGCTCTTTTCCAACAGGCCCGTCGAACGATGCTCGAGCCGCATAAACCGCCGCCCCGGGACAAACAGAAAGGAAAGAAATGATAATTGACATTCACACCCACATAACTCACGCACCCGCTCACGCTCCGTTCAAGGCACTTGGAATCAAGCCCTTCACGGCCCAGGCGCTCGTGCGCACCATGGACAAAGAGGGAATTGACAAGTCGGTGGTCCTGCCTCTCGTTAATCCCGAAAATCTTGATGTTTTCCTCGGTACGGGCAATATCGAGACGCTCAGGGAATGCCGCAAGTTCCCGGACAGACTCATACCATTCTACAATCTCGATCCGCGCGGAATGCTGTACAGTCCCAAGGCCGATCTATCGAAAATACTGCGCGCTTTCAAGGATATGGGTTGCCGCGGAGTAGGAGAGATCTGCGCCAATATACCCATCTCCCATCCGCTCTATCAGAACCTTTTCCACCATGCGGGAAAAGAAGAAATGCCGCTCCTGTTCCATTTCACAGGCAAACGGTATGGAGCGTATGGCGCGAGGGACGATATCGGCCTGCCCGGTCTCGAAAAGATGCTCAAGGCTTTTACAAGCACGGTTTTCATCGGCCACGGCCCGGCGTTCTGGGCCGAGATCGCGCGGGAGGTTGATCCGATAGCCAGGGAGGGGTACCCTAGGACGCCGGTGCGGAAAAAAGGCAGGCTCTGGACGCTGCTCGAACAATACCCCAATCTCTACGGCGATCTCTCGGCCGGCAGCGGACATAATGCGCTGACCCGGTCGCCGGCGATCGGATTGGAGTTTCTCGAAAAGTGCAGCCGTCAACTGTTTTTCGGAACGGACAGGTTCGGACCCGGCCTTCCGATTCCACCAATCGTAACCTTGATGAAGAATGCCGTGAAGAGCCGAAAGATCACAAGGCGCGCATATGAGAATATAATGAGCGGGAATTTTAAGAGGGTCTTTGGTTGAGGATATGAAGAAGGCTGTGACATCACGTTCCGGCCGCGCTTCCGGATTGGGCAAATCCGATCGGAAACGCGCGGCACGGAAATCCGATTCGGCGCGGGCGGCGGCCCGGCGGATGCTTCTGGTTCAATACGGCATATTCACCGCTAACCTGGCGGGCGTTATCAGGGGAGAGAGCTCTCTTCATCTGCATGATTTCCGCGTGGCCGTCCGCCGGTTCCGCGCGCTGCTGCGCATTTTCAAGAAACCCCTCGCTGACACCTCGGCCTCCCGGCTTTACACTTCGTATACCGAGCTCTGCTCAAGGCTCGGACCGTTCCGCGACAGCGACGTGTGGATGGATTTTCTGGAGGCGGCCGCGTGCCAACCGCGAATTGACAGGCGCTCTCTTGGGACCATGCTGAGGGATGAGCGGGCGAACCGCGAAAGGGGCATGAAGGAATTGCGCGTCATCTTGGGCGGTCGGGAATGGCAGGCCGTGAGGCGCGCGACGATGCGGCTTCTCAATGTGGAGCTTGCGGGGCCCGAGCCCCGTGACTCGGGGGAAAACATACGGCCGTTCGCGGCGCGCGAAATGAAAAAACAGCTTCAACGGCTCGATTCGGCTTCCTATCCCGGTGACAGGGCGGCGCCGGAGGAAATCCACGAGCTCCGCAAGATATGCAGGCGCGCCCGCTACTGCGCGGAGTTTTTCGCTCCGGTTCTGGGCGAGCCGGTGCGGAAGCTGGCCCAGCGGCTGAAGAACATAACGACCAGCCTTGGCGCCCTGCATGACATTGACGCTTATGAAAAGCGGCTGGCGGGGAAACGGAGCCGGGCCGCGGCAGGCCTACGAAGGCTGCTCCGTCGGCAGAGTGCGAAGTCGCGGGACCTGTTCAAGCGCAACTGGCGCGAGTTGCGCAACGGGAAATTCCGGAAACGCCTGCCGGCCGCCGCCGGGAAGACCAAGTGAACCTGCGCGCGCCTGGAAATCATGGACACAGCTTGAGCTTTTCCGCATCCACCAAATCCTGAGGCCGTCCGCTGGCTTCTTTTGCCTTGATAAGATCGGAACGCGAGATAAAGACTATCTTCAGACCATTCATCTCGAATGCTTCACGTTTTTCCCACGCCTCGTCAAATTCAATTCCGGGAATAGACATCATGACGTCAACTCGCAAAGGTGGTCTTCCCATCTGGTAGAAGTACCCCTTCTGGGAGAAATCTTTCGGGGAGAGATTCTTGAGGGGAGCGCCGAACTCTTTTAACGCCGCGTAGACACAGGCGGAATTCTCCGGGTCCGCGGCTATCCATAAGTCAAGGTCCTTGGTGAAGCGTGGTTCCGAATATCTCATCACAGCGTATCCGCCCACCACCAGATAGCGAACGTCATGCTTTTCGAAAAGCTTCAATAGTTCTCTGAAATCTGGATTCGTCAGCATTTATCCCCCGGATAAGAAAGTAATCATTTAACATGTCTGCCACTGCTTCGAAAATAGCGGACGATCCCTTTGCCTGCCAGAAACGGATATCGAATGAGCGATCATCGTCAGTAATGCGCTTGTAATCTTCCTCGATCTTTATCATGATGAAATCCTGCCTAATGGCTTCGCCAACCCTCATCCCCTGCCCTCTCCCAGAGGTAGAGGGTGATCGCTCAACGCGCAACGAACCGTTTTCTTGTTTTTTGTCGGTGTTTCCCGACAATGAGGCACTAATGGCATCGTTCGTATTTTCCATTCCATGCAGTATAATGCCCATTGTTTTCCCGCGCGTCAATAGCTCCTTATTTTTCGTTTGTTCGACTAAATGAGTTGAACAATTGATTTCTACGTTGATAACATGTTCTCAGTCAATGTGCATGCCATGGCGAATGCCGTGGTTCAGTGTTCAGGGGTTCAGCGTTCAGGAAATACCGAAGACTCTCCGTCCTGAACACTGAACACTGAACTCTGAAC
>JAGYMT010000112.1 GCA_018400335.1 Kiritimatiellia bacterium
TCCGTCTTCGCGCTGATTTGTTTCTGGCTTCCGTTGTGCATGATCCAACGCGGGGTCTCCCCGCAACCCAATCAACTTCAAGATTCTTAACCGCCCACTTCGCTCAAGACGCCAAGTACGCAAAGGGAAATTCATAACCGAGGGGTTGACCGCGGATATGGACTTCACTTCATCCCTTCGGGATGAAAGAGACTTTTATCCGGCGTTTGACCCGCCGGATAAATCTTGACTTGACGTACTTTGCGTCTTTGCGGTTCACATTTTCTTGTTTTTCTTGGTAGTTCCTCAGCAATGAGCCGCTAACACTATACGATCCCGGCTGTCTTGTCCAGCCGCTCTTTCACCGGAAACCTTTCCCCCGACAAAGCAATTCGCATTGTGGCCTCTTACTATTGATGGCGGCATGCTCGGAGAGCCCGCACTACCGTTAAGACAGCCATTCTACGGCATTTTGCCAGATAGAAGGGCGGGCTCTCCGAGCACGCAGGGATTATTGACGGAGGCCAAAATAAGAATTGCCCGCGCGGAGCCGCCCCGTCATTTCCGTCCGCGAGTCCGCCTGCCGATACCGGCCTTGATTGCCTTCTGGTGCTTCTGCAGGAGCAGGTGCCGGTTCACGCAGCCGAGGTAGGCTGAGGCGCTTGCCTGCACGATATCCGTGCCGGCCGCCTTTCCGCTCACAACGTCGCTTCCGAAGGCGACCCTCACGCTCACCTCGCCCTGGGCATCCTTACCAACCGTCACGGCCTGTATGGAATAGTCGAGAAGCCTGCCCTGTTGGCCCGTAATCCTATCTATCGTCTTGAGAGACGCATCCACCGGCCCGTCCCCGCATGCGGCATCCTGAATCACCTCATCGCCCTTCTTAAGGCGCACAGTCGCGGTGGGAACGGTATTAGTTCCTGTCGCCACATGGAGATAATCGAGCAGATACACCCCCCCGATGTCCTCCATTTCATCGCGCGCAATGGCAATAAGATCGTCGTCATACACGGCCTTTTTCTTGTCCGCCAGCTCCACAAACCGGCTGTAAGCGCGATCGAGCTCCTCCGGCTTCATTTTGAACCCCATTCTGGAGAGCCGATCCATTATCGCGTGACGACCGGAATGCTTGCCGAGCACCAGTTCGGAGCCCTCGATGCCGATATCCTCGGCGCGCATTATCTCGTAGGTATCGCGCCTCTTAAGAATGCCGTCCTGATGGATACCCGCCTCGTGCGCGAAGGCGTTGGCGCCCACGATCGCCTTGTTGCGCTGGACCAGCATGCCGGTCAGACTGCTGACCAGTCTGCTGGTCTTGTACAGCTCGCGCGTCCGTATGCCGGTCTCGATCTTGAAAACATCCAACCTGGTTCGCATCGCCATCACAACCTCCTCCAGCGAACAATTGCCCGCCCGCTCACCCAGCCCGTTGATGGTGCACTCCACCCCACCCGCGCCGTTTTGAACCGCAGCCAGCGAATTGGCCACCGCCAGGCCCAGATCGTTGTGGCAATGCACGTTGATCACAGCGTCCTCTATATGCGGAACATGTTCGAACAGGTAGGCGATCAGCGCTCCAAATTCGACCGGCTCGGCGTAACCCACGGTGTCGGGAATGTTCACCGTCGAGGCGCCCGCCTCGATCACGGCCCGCGTCACCTCGGCGAGAAAGGCCGGCTCGGTGCGCGATGCGTCCTCCGGGCTGAACTCGATGTCCTTGCACAGCTTGCGCGCGTACGATACGGCGCTGGTCGCCAGCTTTAGGATCTCCGCTCTGCTCTTCTTGAGCTTGAACTCACGATGAATACGGGAGGTGGCCAGGAACACATGAATCCGGCCCCTGTTACCCGCAGGCGCCACCGCCTCGGCACAGCGCTCGATATCCTTGTTCAGACTGCGGGCGAGCCCGGCGATCCTGGGTCCCTTGATCGTCTCCGCGATCATCCGGACGGACCGGAAATCGTCGGGCGAAGCGATTGGAAAGCCGGCCTCTATCACGTCCACATTCAGACGCGCCAGCTGCCTGGCTATCTGCATTTTCTCCCTGTGATTCAGGCTCGCCCCGGGACATTGCTCACCATCCCGCAGTGTCGTGTCGAAGATCATTATCTTTCGCTTTTTCATATTCCCCCGCTCCCATCCTAAAAATCCCGGATCACAAATCTAAAATCAACAATCCCCTCAGCTTCCCCCGTTCATCGCCTCCTCATCCGGATTGCCGACTGCTATAACGCCGGTCCTTGAAAGATCCAAAACGCCGCTCGACTTAATCAGCTCGAGAAAACTGCTGACATCCTCCTCGCATCCAACCATCTGAATGGTCATGGATCTGCTCCGCACCTGAACGATGCGCGCATCGAACAGAGCGGTGAGGTCCATCAATTCGGACCGGCTTTTTGCACTTGCCTTGACCTTCACGAGAATCAGCTCGCGCCCGACATATTTCTCGCCCGTGAGATCATACACCTTGACCACGTCAACCAGCTTGTTCAGCTGCTTGGTGACCTGTTCCAAAACGTGATCATCGCCCGGAACTACTATGGTGATCCGGGACATGGTCTGGTCCTGCGTCGGCGCCACGTTCAAGCTGTGAATGTTGTAGCCCCGCCCCGAAATAAGGCCCACGATACGGGCCAGCACACCGGGCTGGTTTTCCACCATTGCGGATATTATATGTTTCATTTTTCCATTCCTTTCGATCAAGCCATGCTATGAATCATTTCCGTGAGTGACGCGCCCGCGGGAACCATGGGATACACGTTAGCCTCTTTTTCAACCATGCACTCCACCACTGCGGGCAGGTCCGACGCAAACGCTTTTTTCAGCGTTGGAACAACGTCCTTCTTCGTCTTCACCCGCAGTCCGAGCGCGCCGTGCGCCTCCGCGAGCTTGACGAAATCGGGCAGATACTTCTCGTCGCTGCATTTCGAGATCTTCTCCATTTTGCACCGACCTGCCCTGCCCAGACAAGTCGCTGAATACTCTTTTTTGTAGAACATCTCCTGCCACTGCCGCACCATGCCCAGGTATCCGTTATTCAAAATAACGACCTTTATGGGAATGTTGTGCTCCACAGCCACGACCAGTTCCTGAAAGTTCATTTGCACACTGCCATCCCCGGCGATATCCACGACCAACTTGTCCGGCCGTCCGAACCGCGCGCCGATAGCGGCCGGGAGTCCGTATCCCATCGTGCCCAGCCCGCCTGAAGAAATGAACGTCCGCGGCTTGGTGTATTTATAGAAGTGCGCCGCCCACATCTGATGCTGCCCCACCTCTGTGACTATTATAGCATCCCCTTTTGTGATCTCATATATCTTCTCGATCACGTATTGGGGCATAAGCTTGGAATCATCCCGGTCATAGGAAAACGGGTGCTTTTCCTTCCACCCTCCGACCTTCGCAAGCCACTCGCAACGCTCCCTTGTTTCAACCTGAGGGATCAGATCCTTGAGCACATGCGCCACATCGCCCACAACGGGTATATCAACTCGCACGCTTTTCGAAATGGCCGTGGGATCAATGTCAATGTGGGCGATAGTCGCCTTAGTGGCGAATTGGGATATCTTGCCCGTAACCCTGTCGTCAAACCTCGCCCCGACGGAGACAAGCAGATCGCATTCCTGCGTCGCGTGATTAGCCGCCACGCTTCCGTGCATTCCCAGCATGCGCAACGCCAGGGTATCAGTTTCCGGGAACGCGCCCAGCCCCAGCAGCGTGGTAGTCACAGGCACGTTCGCCTTGCGCGCCAGTTGAGTCACAAGCTCCGCCGCGTTGCCCAGTATCGCGCCGCCGCCCACGTATAGCAAAGGCCTTTCAGCCTTGTTCAAAGCCTCGGCAAGCCGGGCGATCTGTTTAGGATGTCCCGCCGTGTTCGGGTGATACCCCCTGATTTCGACCTTGTCCGGATCCGGAACGTTAGTCCTGGCCCGCTGAACATCCTTGGGGATATCAATGAGAACCGGGCCTGGCCGGCCGGTGCCGGCAATGTAGAACGCCTCCGCTATAATGCGCGGCAGGTCGTCCACATTTCTCACCAGGTAGTTGTGCTTAGTGACCGGCCTGCTGATTCCCGTCATATCAGCTTCCTGAAAAGCATCGTTTCCGATCATATTCGAAGGCACCTGACCGGTTATGCAAACCATAGGAATTGAATCCATGAACGCGGTAGCCAGCCCCGTGACGGCATTTGTCGCGCCAGGCCCCGAAGTCACGAGGCAGCACCCCACCCGGCCCGTCGCCCGGGCATACCCGTCGGCCATATGCGCCGCACCCTGCTCGTGCCTCACGAGCACGAACTCGAAGGGCGCATTATAAAGTTTTTCAAAAATATCCAGCACCGACCCGCCCGGAAGCCCGAAAATAGTCTTAACTCCCGCGCGTTTCAACCCGTCAATCAAACATTCCACACCTGTTCTCATCTTTCCTGTCTTCATAGTCAGATCCTCCAGAATAAAAAAACCCACCGTTTTTTCACGGTGGGTCCTGCGATCATGGCTGCGCCCTGGTGCGCCCTCAACAACAGCCCTGTCCCACCGTGAAACCAAGGCCGCCGGCAAGGCGCAATACGAGCGCCAATACACCGACAACCGGAACCTTCACGAGCGGGAAATCAGCTGTTTTCATATTCATGGACATCAATATGCAACACACATCGAACATTGTCAAACATTTTTTTGGAACATTTTTTGGAAAAACACAGAGGTTGCGCCTGACGATTTTTGTGGTATAAATTTGATGGTTCAAAAACGGGTAACAGACAGCTCTCCACATGTTCGCCATCAGGTTGACAAGAGAAAGGTTGACTATGCTCCGTTCACACAATGTTTATGCACACGGGCGGACTTTTCTCGTTATAGCGCTGTGCCTTTTGGCAGCGCTCCCCTGCCTCGCGCTACGACACGACGCCACCGATGCCTCATCCCGCAACCCTGCAGCCCCCATGCGGCAGGCGCCTGTTCCACGCAACCCTTCAGACGTTCAGCTTGAAGCCACGAAGCTTGCCCGGCACGAAGGCATAAACATTGAATGGAATTCCAACCGCGGCACGCCTTTCCGCGTGCGAGGAAAGAACATTGCACGCCGCGCCGCCTTTTCCGGCGGCAGAGGGTTCGCCATGAAAGGCGCCGCCTTTCTCGAAAGCGATGCCGTTGCCGTGCTCGACAATCTTTCGGCCATCTTCGGAATCAAGGATGCCGAAAATGAATTCCAGCCGCGGCGGCGGGAAACGGACGCACTCGGCTTCAGCCACGTCCGCCTCGCACAGGTTCACCGCGGAATCCGGGTCGTAGGCGGACAGCTGATCGCCCACTTCAACGGCAAAGGCAATGCATACGAGGTCAACGGCAATTACGTCGCGGATATTGACACTGATGTCGAGCCGGGCATTGATCCGGCAGCGGCTCTCGCCGCAGCCCTGGCCGACCTGTCCACAATGGGCATGTCCGATGCCGCTCCGGCCGGGAATCCCGAACTGGTGGTTTTCGCGTTTCAATCCGACCCGCGCCTGGCCTACGAGCTTTTTCTATCTCCTGATCCTACCGACGCCACTCCGGGAATCTGGCGATACTGGGTTGACGCGAACGACGGCACGGTGATTCTCCGGTTCAACGACATAAAGAAGATCTCCGCTCCGACGGAGAACGGCGCGAACGCTTCCATAACGGGCAATATTCTTGCCGGCGAGGGCGGCGGCGCGACAACGGTCACGGGTTGGCTTGAAAATACCGGTTATTATTACTTATGGAATAATGATCTGCGCTGGTACGTCTACAACTCCGCCAAGTCCGGCTACACGGATCCCAACACCTACGCCTACCGCTCAAGCTCCCAATGGGGAATGTCGGATCCATCCGAAATGTCGACGGCCGTCAATTTCGATATCGTGCAGGACTACTTCTCAACGATCCACGGAAGAAGCAGTTACGACGACAGCAACGCCTACGCCAGGGCGAATGTCCATGTGGGAACGAATTATGTCAATGCTTACTGGGACGGGACTGCGTTCAGTTTCGGAGATGGCGACGGGCTTACCGCGAATGCACTTTCAGTCCTCGATGTCTGCGCACACGAATTCACCCATGCCATAACCGAAAACACGGCCAACCTGTTCTACTATGCCGAACCGGGCGCGTTGAACGAGTCCTTCTCCGATATTTTCGCCACCTGCGTGGAATTTTACGGACAGCCCGACGGCAGCGACGCCTACCCATCCGCCATACACGGTCACACCGACTGGCTCATAGGCGAAGATTGCTGGCTTGACGGCACGGCACTAAGGGACATGCGCGAGCCCGGCAGCAAGGTCACACTCGCCGATGGATATCAATTGCCAAGTCGCTATCATGGCACTGATTGGTA
>JAGYMT010000113.1 GCA_018400335.1 Kiritimatiellia bacterium
TTTTCCAGTGTGCGCGTCGCCATGATGGCGGGGATTGAGCAGCCGAACCCGGTAAGCATCGGAATAAAGCTCTTGCCGTGCAGTCCGATCTTGTGCATCAGGCGGTCCATCATGAACGCCGCGCGCGCCATGTAGCCTGAATCCTCAAGCGCGGCTATCGCCAGAAACAACAATAATATATTCGGCAGGAACACCAGAACGCCGCCCACGCCGCCGATGATTCCATCCACGACCAGCGATTTGACGATGCAGCGGGAGTTCTCCGGCCACAATCCTTCCGCGCGGCCGCCCAGCCAGCCGAAAAGGGCCTCAAGCCATTCCATGGGAGGTGTACCGACCGTGAAGGTCAGCCAGAAGACCAGATACATCAGTCCCAAAAAGATCGGCAATCCCCAGACGCGGTGGATCACGATTTCATCCACGCGATCCGAACGCGTGTGCCGCGTTTCCACGGTTGAGCGCACCGCCTCCTGGCAGGCGCCCGAGATGAATCCATAGCGCCGGTCGGCGATGATCATTTCGGCGGTATCGCCGAGCACTTTCTCGATGCGCGCCTGCTCGGCGCGGACGGATTCGAGGATTTCCGGCGACGCGAACCGCTTGGCGACATCCTGGTCGTTTTCGAGGAGCTTCACCGCCACCCACCGGCTTTCATGTCCGGATAAGGTTGTATGCAGCTCCGTTTGCATCAGGACCGCGGCGATGGCCTTCTCGATATCCGGACCGTAATGAATCTCTGTCGCCTTGTCGGGTCGGTCCGTTTCGGCGACGTGGATCGCCGCGTCCAGCAAATCCCGGATGCCGGTTTTTTTGTGGGCGACCGTGGGAACGATGGGGGCGCCGAGTAGGGACGAAAGCGCCGAGAGATCGAATTCCAATCCCCGCGATTTCGCCATGTCGCTCATGTTGAACGCGAACACGAGCGGAACGCCGAGTTCCAGAAGTTGAACGCCAAGATACAAATTCCGTTCGAGATTCGATGCGTCCACTACGTCAATCACCACGTCCGGTTTCTCATGCATGATGAAGTCCCGCGCCACCACTTCCTCGATGGTATAGGCGGTCAGACTGTAGGTGCCTGGAAGGTCTGCGATTTTGATTTCCCGTCCCTCATGCCGGCGGAACCCCTCCTTCTTCTCCACCGTGACGCCGGGATAATTGCCGACATGTTGGCGGGAACCCGTGATGTTGTTGAATAGCGTTGTCTTGCCGGAATTCGGATTTCCGGCCAATGCGATCGTGATCTTGTTTTTCATCATTTCCTTTCTGAAATGGCGCGCACCATAGTGCGGAGTCGCGATCAAAGTTCGGCGCGCCGAACTTCCGCGGCAAAAAAAAAGGAATCGCCTGTCTATGTAACGGTTCTTATATAGTCATCCACCAATATTTTATCAGCCATTCCACGCCCCAATATCATCCGATTTCCGTTGATGCCGAGAATGACCGGCCCATTGCGATCATTATGGCAAACTTGAACTCGCATACCGGACAGGAACCCCATCGCAGCCAACCGTGAAGTCAGCCCGTGACCGGCCTGCACGCGACAGAGCACCACGGTGATGCCTGCTTGTACCAAGCTGAGTGGCGTCCATAATGCGGGATTCGTCGCGACCTTCATGGATTCACCTTCTTCACAAGAATGCCGGACGCTTCTTCCTTGCGCAGCGAAAGATGATAGCCCTTGATCTTCACGTCCATCGGATCGCCCAACGGCGCCACGCGCACCACCTCCACCAGACTTCCTGTCGTGACACCCATGTCGCGGATGCGCCGCTTTATCGCGCCCTCGCCGGAGACTCGTTCTATTTGTCCTTTTTCTCCGGGCCGCAACTCGTTGAGCAAAATACTCATCGCGCCAGCCCCTTCCTTCCTTTCGGTTTGTTTCAGATCTTTCAGGCATTGTTCGATACACTGCTCGCAATTCCGCGGCGAGACGGAAGCCTCGTCGCAGCGGTATCCGAATCCGCGGACCCACTTCGCGCCCGCTCTTGGACAGGTCTGGATGAATTCGGCGAAGTCTACCAGGCGGTCAACAACGTTTTTCGAGATGCCGTGCTCCATGCGACAGGCCACCTCATCAGCCTCTGCCGCGTCAATGGACAAGACATAGACGAAGAAATCCCTTAACGCCTCGTGCCGCCGCAGGACCTTTGTCGCGATCTCTTCGCCGTGCTGGGTGAGTGTTACAAACCCGTAGGGCTCGTAATTTACAAGCCTCCGCTTGTTCAAAGCCTGTAGAGCCCCGGTCACCGATGAGCGATTGACCTTCAGCCATTGCGAGATGTCTTTGGCTCTGGCCACGGGATTCTTTTGAACGAGCAATAGAATTGCCTCGAGATAGTTCTCCAAACTCGCGCTCAAGGCTTGTGCGTCTGCTGTCATCGGTTGTTCTCCATGGCCTTTTTTAATATTCGCAATGCCAAACATATTACGCCGTCCCGTATCATGTCAACTGAAAATAAGATTTTCTTTACAATATTTTTATTGCTGTCATGGTAAGTTTTCAATAAGCCCCAACAGGGAAGCTGTCATTCCGAGCGAAGTCGAGGAATCTCCGGCATATTCGATGATTTGGAGATCCCTCGACAAGCTCGGGATGACGCGGGCTTCGGATATAGGGGCTTTTTTTGAGCAGTTGCCGGTCATGAGCTGTGAGTCTGGCGCCTATGGGAGAGAAGGTCGCGAGACCGCTGCTGCCGCGACACTGCTGTAGTATTGCGCATCGAGGATTGTAGGAGTTAGCGCTGCTTTATGCGCGATCCCGTAGACACGGGGCCGCGCCGTTTCAGAGCGGCGGAATTGGGCCTACTCCGCCGAAGCAAAATCTCCCGGCTGCGAAGGCTGGGCAGTCCGGCCCTGCCCGGTGCGTTTTCGAAACGCCCATGTTTTGATGTTGTTATCCTTGACACTCGTTCGCTATTATGTACTATGTTCAGGGTGGTGAAGATGGTGTCCGCGGCGGCATGCGTGGGGGTGTGCTCTGGCGGTCATGCAACTGCAGCATGGGAAGTGTGATTATGACAGGATATGAACGAATGATGACGGCGATTCTTCGTCAGGGCATACCCGACAGAGTGCCGATATGGGAATTGATCATCAATCGCCCGGTCATCAAGGCGCTTTGTCCCGATCTGTTCAGCGCGGAGAAAGTCGCCCGATATGAATGGGGGTCCGCCGGCGGATTCCTGCTTCAGGCGGACTTCGTCGAAAGGGAGGGTCTCGACGGCATTACGGTTTTCGAGGACATCCGGATTCGCCGGCAGATTGACGCCAACACATACGTTGATGAATGGGGAATCACGTGGCGCACGGAAGAACACGGCATTCCTTACGCCATCAAGCACCCGATACAACAGGAGTCCGACCTCGACGGCTATCGGGCGCCGGATCCGGATGCCGATCATCGGCTTCAAAGCCTTGAACTGGCCATCAAACGATTCAAGGGCGAAAAATGCATAGTATTTCTGAGCCATGAAGCATTCGAGTTCTCCCACTACTTGCGCGGAATGGATAACCTGTTGATGGATTTTGCCCTTGCTCCCGAGTTCGCTCAGCGGCTGGCCAGAATCGTGATGGACTATAAGAAACGCGTATTGGAAAGAGCTGCCGACATGGGAGCCGACGTATTGTGCACGGGCGATGACTACGCCCACCGGACGGCGCCCATCATGTCGCCCGCGCATTTCCGGGAATTCCTCCTGCCGTATCTTCAGGAGGCCGTGGATGTCGCCAGGAAAAGAGGGATTCCGTTCCTCAAACATACGGACGGGAACCTCTGGCCGATCCTGGACGATATCGTTAATACCGGCATAGCCTGCCTTGATCCTCTTGAACCCATGGCCAATATGGACATGGCTAGTGTGAAAGCAGCCTCTGGCAATCGGGTCGCCTTGGCCGGAAATGTTGACTGCGGTCAACTCTTGCCGTTCGGAACGCGCGCCGATGTCGTTGAGGCCGTGAAGGAGACAATCGCGAAAGGCGCGGTGAACGGCGGATTCATACTCGCGTCCAGCAACAGCATCCATCCGGCCGTCAAGCCGGAAAACTACAGGGCCATGGTCGAAGCAGGTCGCGAATATGGCGCGTATCCTCTCGATCAGCGCATGGTGGAAGAATACAGAATAAAGGACTACATGAAGCGGTATCGGTAACCGACGGGTATAGGCAATAACAAACAACAGTATTCGTTCTGAAAGGAGTTCAAAGCAACATGAAGACATACGCAGACGCCAAAGTGAACATTAAACCGGTGCTCACCAGTCTCATTCATTCAGAAGCCTACGAGGGACCCTGCCGCACCGGCGCGCTCAAGGAATTGACGCCTGATGCCGACATGCGGCGGAGCCGCGAGTTCTTCGAGAAATTCAGCCGAGAACTACGGCAGAATCTGGGCAACCACGCAAATATCATGGAGCCGGTTCTCTTCGAAAGTCATGACGATTTCATCGTTCGCGAGACAGAACTTCTGAAACTGGAGCCGGATATTTTTGCGGCAGACCTTGTGCTCGTTGCGGGAGGGTTGAATCAACGCCCCGCCATTACGATCGGCGAGCGCTATAGAAAACCCGTCGGACTGCTCGGCTGGGTAACCAGCGTTGACGTCACGGCATATCTCCGGTCGCACAATCTGGAAGGCTATGCGTTTCTGGATAATGACGATCTCAAGCGTTTTCTGAAGCTGCTGCAGGTGCGCAAGGCCTTTCGGCAAACGCGCATGATGATTGTGACCCAGGGCGACAGCTTTCCATCGGTGGGCGTCGTCAGCAGCATCGCGGATCTGGACGGCCTGCGCAATCGCCTGGGCGTCGATCATGTCTTCATCTCGGCATCGCAGATGATAGAAGCAATGGATAACCTTCCCGCGGACGTTGAACAAGAGGCGAAGAAACTGACGGACCGGCTCGTTCGCAACGCACAGGCCTGCCACATGAAAAAAGAGGACGTCATGCCTTCCGTGCGATTCTTTGAAACGGCCAAGCTGTTTCTGGAACGATATGAATGCAATGCCTTCGCCATTCCATGCTTCGAAATCTGCGCGACAAAAGTCATGGAACAGCGGCGCGTCGCGTTTTGCCTGGCGCACAGCCTGCTGAAAGACATGGGTATTCCCTCCGCTTGCGAGGCGGACACGAATGTCCTGATGGCGATTGCCCTGCTGACTTATCTGTCCGGCAAATCCGTGTTCATGGGCAACTCATGGGAGAAGGATCGAAAAAAGAATATCCTTCGCGTATGCCATGATGTGCCGGGACTGCGGATGAAAGGTCTGGACAAGCCTTCCCTGCCCTACGAATTGCGCAATTTCACGGTGGCTGGCTGGGGGGCAACGATTCGGTACGATTTCAAGCAGGATAAGGGCCAATCGGTGACGCTCGCGCGATTCAACCCCGCGGGCGACAAGGTGCTTGTGGCCGCCGGCAAGATCGTCGGGGGCGACGGCTTTGACGGGATAAGTTGCAGCCTTGCCGCTGATATCAAGATTAACGATGTGGTGGACTTCTTTGAAAAGGAACAAGATTTCGGTCATCACCTGGCCATGGTATACGGCGATTACACGGCGGAAGTTGTTCGGTTAGGAAAGCTCATGGGCTTCGATGTGGTGCAGAGCTGATCGTCAACATAAGTCAGACCGAAAGGAGCAGCACAAACAGCAATTCCCGCTTGCCGCGAAAATGCTTGATAACGGGACTTTTTGCAGTCCCCCTTTCGTAATGTTTTCGGCAGTTTTGAGCCGATATTTGGCCTGTCAGGTTACCTGCTTGCCGAAGGACTGGGCCCAGTTCACAACTTGGGCCCGATTTTCCCGAATGATAGCACATTCGGAAGCCAACGCAACAATATTTTCGCATAATTCACTGGCGCAAGAAAAACCGGGAAAAAACGCGGAATTCATCCCGCCCTACGGCGAGTATTGACTGACGGAGCGGTGCGCCGCGGAGCTTCTATAGCGCTCAATAGAATTGACCCGGGGACGCTCATGATAATGTGCCCACTAATTGTTTTGTTTTGTTTGCTTGACAAGACGTGGTTTTTGCGCCAAACTTAAGAGTTATCTTTTTTCAGACGAGCGAGAAGCTGTTGTTCATGCGTATGAACAAGTGGAGATTAACATGTAAGTGGCGCATTGACAATAGTTTCCGAAGGTTTTCGTCATCTACCCGTCCGCGGCATTGGGATTTGTGTTCATCATAATTGAGCCACCAGCAAGGCTGACGTTCTACTTGGAAAGAGAAAACGAGCCGCCTCATCCTGTGCACAGGTGGCTCAATTTAAATGAGCAGAGGTGGCTCAATTCCGGTGAGCGCTGTCGCCGGATGGCATTTCCTGAACG
>JAGYMT010000114.1 GCA_018400335.1 Kiritimatiellia bacterium
ACTTTCAACGAAGTTGGCTAGACTTACGGACTGGATGCTGTAGTATTATAGTTTGACCGGCATCGAAATCAAACCCTTTATAACCGGTTCTTGTGTCGGACGGAACCCGCGCGCGGCGCGCGACCTGTGCAGTGGAGGCACTGTTAAAAGTTTTATGGTAAGCATGAAAAATGAACGGTGACAGCTCACCGCGCAAGGGGAGGGCAATTAACCGTACACTTAACCGCCACCCTTCGTCGGATACACTTAGACGATCAGCTTTTGCCGGTTAACGCATTTACGAGTAAGGAAGTCGGTTAAGGGTATCCGAGTAAGCGTGGCGATTAAGAAGGCGTTTAAGTGTCTCGAAAAACAGGGGGAGAATCGGTTGTTCGCTGCAATTCGCTAATCAATAGTTTAGCTATGCAGACGATCGGATTTCTTACCAGAACCACACTGAACTGACGGAGGCGAACCTATGACTGTTGCTCAAACAACGCCGCCGGCGCGTTTTCCCGAGACGGCCGATATAGAGACGTCGTCGAACGACTACGCTTCCCGGTTTGCCGGCGCAACGGGGACATGGATGCTGGGCGTGCAGGAGAAGATCGCCCTGGAGAAGCTGAAGTCGGGCGGCGTTTCCACCATCCTCGACGTGGGCGGCGGGCACGGGCAGCTCGCCGCGCCGCTCTGTCGGGCCGGCTTCGATGTGACGGTGCTCGGGAGCGATGAGTCGTGCCGCGCGAGGATTGATGAACTGGTCGGGAGCGGACGCTGCCCGTTCGTTGTAGGCAATGTCATCGAGCTGCCGTTCGATGACCGCGGTTTCGACGCCGCCATCAGCTTCCGTCTGTTGACCCACTGTTCGCGCTGGCCGGAGCTGGTGAAGGAGCTCTGCCGGGTTGCTCGAAAATCGGTGGTGGTGGATTATCCCACCAGCGAGAGTCTCAATGTGATCGCGCCGGCGCTGTTCGGCGCGAAGAAGCGGTTGGAGGGCAATACGCGAACATGGAGGCTTTTCAGGCATGCGGAAGTCATCGAGGAGTTCGCGCGGCATGGATTTGAAGCAAGGAGCAGGACGGGCCAGTTCTTCCTGCCCATGGTGCTGCACCGCGCGTTGAAAAGCGCGCCGCTTTCCGCGGGACTGGAAGGCATGTGCCGGGCGCTCGGCCTTTCGCGTCTGTGGGGGTCGCCGGTGATCATCGAGATGGCGCGCAAAGAGCAGCCGAAGCCGTAACTTCTCAAAAAGTCCCTGTTCGCGTCGGACTAGATGGAATCGACGAAGTGAATCGATTAAGTGTAACCGAGTAAGTGTGGGGACGAAGTGTGGGGATGAAGTGTGGGCAGGCGTAGACTCTTAGTCGTCACCGGACTAAACAGAAATGAAAACCATAAAGAAGACTGCGATCTCCTTTCTTGCGACACTTGTGCTGTGGATGCTGTTTTCCTGGCCGCTTCCGAAATATCTCTTCTCCGGCGTTCCATCCTTGGCCCACCCGTCCTCGGTTGACGTGCAGGTGATGACTGCTGGCGACCACCTGCAGTTCATGTATCACTGCCGGCTCGTCGGCGATATGCTGGCGGGGCGGGTGCCGTGGTTTCACAACCTCTACGAGTTCAACACGGGCGATGACGGCGAGCGCTTCCAGGTGGAACCCTACTACGTTCCTTTTTCGATCATATATGCGCTAGGCGCCTGGATGGGCGGGGCGGCGTTTGGCTGGAACCTGACCGGATTCCTGTCCCTTTGGCTGACCTTCCTGTTCACTTGGCTGCTTGCGGCCAGGTATGCCTCGTCCGACTGGATTGCCTGTTGCGCCGCGGCGGTTTCCATAGCGCTGCCGTACCGCTGGATATCCCTGCTCGGCGGCAGTCCCACCGGCTTCGCCATGATGTGGGCGCCCATGGCTCTGCTTGGGATTGATATGGCGGTGCGCGAGGAGCGAGTGCGGGGCGGATTTCTCGCCGGCGTGGCGATACTTTTCGCTTCGTGGACCGATATGCACGTCTTCTTCTTCACCGCGCTTGCCCTGCCGCCGTGGTGTGCCGTGGCGCTGCTCCGCCGCGGGCCGCCCGGCAAGTCGTGGCCGGCGGCCGCGCGCGGCGTTTTTTTCGCGCTATTGCCGGCGGTCGCGCTTGCGGTCGCGGCGGTGCTGGCGCCGCGCCTGATGCAGTGGCTGACCTCGCTCAAGACGGGGCTCGCCCCGGCGGCTGATATGGTAGCAACGCGGACGCTCGACGAAGTGGGGCTCTATTCACCAGGCTGGCAGGGTCTATTCACGTGGCACGAGCTCAGGAGGTGGGGGGAGATCTATGCCGGATTCTCGGCCCTGGCGATCCTTCTCGCGGGCGGACTGACGCTGGCGGTCTCGGCGGTTCGCGACTGGCGGAAGAACCGGCGCGTGTTCGCTGTCCTCCTTGCGCTGCTGCTGGGCATGATTTTGATAGTCTTCCTGGCGCTGGGCACAAACGGGCCGTGGGACGCCCTGTTCCTTCGCGCATGCCGCAAGTTTATTCCGCCGTACGGGATGATACGGCAGACTTTGAAGATATACTGCCTGATGCCATCGTTCCTTTCCGTCCTGCTTGCATTGAGCCTGTCGGCGCTGACGGGTCTGCTCCGGGCCGGCGCGCTGCGCGCGATGGCGGCGGGCCTTTGCTCTCTGCTCGTGGTCGCGGAATACGGGGTGAGGATTCATCCGCACATCTGCCTGCTTGAAGAGAAGCAGAGCGCATACGATGCGGCTGTCGCGAGGGCGGAGGAGACCGGGGCGCCGGCGCGCGCGCTGATTATTCCCCTCTGGCCGGGCGATTCGCACTTCGCCTCGGTCTACCAGCATTACGCGGCCGTGCACCGCTTGCGGATGCTCAACGGCTACACGCCGTTCGTCAAGCGCGACTATTTCGACAACATTTTTCTCCGGTTCGAGAGCGTTAACGAGGGGTATCTATCTGACGAACAGGCGGACGCTCTCCTTGAGATGGGTGTGGGGGCAGTGATCGTTCATGAGGACCTCTTCCCGGAGAAGGTCAGCCCGTTCCCCGTCACCTTCACCCTCAGACAGCTCATGAACAATCCGCGTCTTGCGCTGCTGGAGCAGGACGGAAGTGTCTGGGCCTTCGAGATACTTACCGGGCCGGTCGAGAAAACGGAGATGGCGGATTGGAGGATTTTCGGATCGGCGCGGAGGTGGGAGGCGGAATCCTGTTGCGGCGTTAACGCGGCCGCGCGTCAGGATCCCCGGGCACATGGCGGAGCTTTTGTGAGGCTCGAGGAGCGGGGCGCCCGCATTTCATCCGGGGTGCAGGAGTTGGGCGGAGCGGACGACATTAAGTGGATGGTTCGCGTGCGCGGCGAAGGCGCGCTTGCCGCAGAGCAGGCACGCGGCGCAAGCATAGCGGCGCGGCTGGATATCTCGGTCCGATCCGCGGACTGGACCTGGCTGACAATTCCGGTGGAGGAGCATGAAACCTACGAGCCTCGCTCTATTTCTATTGAATTGATCAAGGGAGTTCTGGACGTTGATACAATCCTTATCGTTGCCGGGGAGTGGGGCTCGCCGGAGCCCGGCCACGAATTGAGGGTGCCGGCGCCGGCTTTCTTTCACGCCGGCTATATCAACAGGGTGCGCAACAGCGTGGCGCTTGAAAAGGACCGCCACGCCAATGTGTTCGTGTTCTATGGCCCCAAACTGCCGCTGGAAAAGGGCATCTATGAAGTCGAGCTTGTTTTCCGGACGGATGCGCCCGCCGGAACGCCGCTCGGATGGTTCAATGTGCGGCGCAGGACGGACGATCCGGAGCGGCGGAACGAGGTCATATCCGGCGCGCGCGCCGTCGCGACGCTCAATCACCCGGAGAATCTGGTGGTCAACGTGGAATTCGTACTGTTTAGAAACGCGGACGTGGAAATTGACGAGGTGGTTTTCCGCAGGCTGGAGCGGGGGCGTCCGTGATCTCCGGCCTGACTAATGGAACGGTCGTGAACATTCAACCTTATGGAAATTGCCGGCTTGCAAGATCATCCGGATCCTGTATAAGGATGACATGTTGTATGGTTTTTGCGCGGGAGTGACAATGCCGGCGGAAAGCATGGCGAGTTGATGATGATTCGACATTTCATAAAGAACATTATTCTTCGGTTCGTTGCGCCGCCCGTTGCCGCGGCGCCCGGGGAGTTGAGCAGGGAAGGTGTGGCTGCCCGATATCTCGAAGGGGACGGAATCGAGATCGGCGCGCTGCACATGCCGCTTCCGGCGCCGCCCCGTGCCAGGGTGAAATATCTCGATCGGATGACTGGGTCAGACCTGCGGAAGCATTACCCGGAGCTGGCCGGTCTGCCTCTCGTGCATGTTGATGTTGTTGATAACGGCGAGAAGCTTTTCACGGTGGCTGATGCCTCGCTCGATTTTGTGATTGCCAATCATTTTCTCGAACACTGCCAGAATCCGCTGGACGCGGTTTCGAACATGCTCAGGGTTTTAAAGGAGGGCGGAGTCCTCTTCATGGCTGTCCCCGACAAGAGATTCACCTTTGACAGCAGGCGCCCCGTTACGGAGATCGAGCACCTGGCCCGTGATTATAGGGACGGGCCGGAATGGTCGCGGAAGCCGGCGTTCGTTGAGTATGTCAGGTGCGTTGACGGCGTCGAGGACGAGTCCGAGGCGACTGCGCGCGTGGAGCGCTACATGACCATGGATTACTCGATTCACTACCATGCGTGGACCGAGTTTGAAATGCTCGAGATGCTCGTGTTCCTGAAAAAGAAACTTGCCGTTTCCTTCGACGTTGAGCTGGTCTTCACGCACGATGTGGAGATCATCATGATCATGCGCAAGAAGGCGGACAGCTCGAATTCCCGGTAGCGTTTGGACAAAATACGGGAGCATGCCATGGATTGCATTTACGCCAAGTTGAGCAGGCGCAGGCTTCCGCCGTTCCAGGTGGAAACGACCGTTTGCCGCGACGACGGCAGGCTCGTGGTAGTCAAGAAGGCGCTTACAAGTGACGCGTCCGCGCACATAGCTGAAATTGCCAGGGCCTCATCCCTTGTGCGGGCAAATATCGTCGGCGACCGTGTGAAACTTCCCGCGGAGTCTTGTCCCGATGACTCATCAATTGTCTTTGAGTTTGTCGCCGGCCCGAGCCTTGATGGTCTTCTTTTTGACGCCTTTCTGGCGCGCGATGCGGAAAGGTTCAGAAAGATTGTTGATGATTACGCCGAACTCCTCTCGAATTCGTTCAGGACCGTGAGTGCACCCTCGCTGGATGAGCGGATGAAGCAGGCGTTCGGTCTCGATTCGGCGGACCGGTTGGAGGGGATGGAGCCGTATTTCGCGCTCACGATGATAGACGCCGTGTTCGAGAATATTCTCGTGTGCGACGGCTCATTCTTCCTGATTGACAATGAATGGGTGTTTGAAGGCTCTCTGCCGACATCGTTCACCCTGTTCCGCGGCTTGTTCTATTTCTACAAGGTCAAGTATGCGGATTTTGACGTTGACGGACTCGTTTCTTTTGATTCCGAGATGGAGCGGCACGGCTTGAGTCGTGAGCGAATCGAGCTGTTCAGGAGCATGGATGACAGCTTCCAAAAACACGTGTCGGGGGAGAGGGAACGTTATGATTTCGTAGCGCGTTACGCCAGACAGAGGTATTCCGTGCCCGTTCTGGAGCAGACCATAGCGCACCAGCGCGATGTGATAGGCGAGATGCACGGGCAGGTTGTTCACCTGCGGGATGTTGTTCGGGACCGCGAGCAGCTTATTCGGTCCAAGGACGGCTTGATCTCGGAGATGGACCGGCTGATCAGGGAGAAAGATAAGTTGATTGCCGAGATGGTCAACTCGCGCGGATGGCAGTTCGTGCAGGCGGCAACAGGGGCATTCAATCGCGTGTGTCCGCCGGGCACTTTTCGAAGGCGTATCGTCGCGCGGATATTGAAAGTCTCGGCATGAAAAGGGGATGTGTCATTTCCCCCTGATGATGTCCGTGTGAATTCAGCAATTCTCATTCCTCCAACCTTCTCGTTGCACCTGCTCTCGCCGCACTCGTAGACGCAGAGAATCGAGCCGTTCGATCCGGCGCTTCGACAAGAGCCGGAATCCGGTAGGTGTTATAGCCATCCCGGCCGCCAACAAATATGGGTCTTCCGCGGAATCTGTGGGTAGACTTGATCTCTTGTGGATGCTTGAACCGACAATCGCCGCATCGGTGGAAGCAGGTCGGGTAAGGGTATCCGACTTACTTACTCGTAAATGCGTGAACCGGCAAAAGCGGTTCGTTTAAGTGTATCCGACTAAGTGTATCCGACTAAGTGTGGCGAC